>JALOTR010000058.1 GCA_025457805.1 Akkermansiaceae bacterium
GTGGTACGGAACATGCCGTACTTCACCTGCTCTACGCCCGCTTCTGGCACAAGGTGCTCTTCGATCTTGGCCACGTCACCACGCCCGAGCCTTTCCAACGCCTCGTCAACCAGGGCCTCATTCTCGGTGAAGACGGACAGAAGATGTCCAAGTCCCGCGGCAACGTGGTGAACCCGGACGACGTCGTCAAAGAATACGGCGCCGACGCGCTGCGGCTTTATGAAATGTTCATGGGCCCGCTCGAACAGGTGAAGCCCTGGCAGATGAAGGGCGTGGAGGGAGTTTCGCGTTTCCTTGCCCGCGTCTGGCGAGTGGCGTTCGAAGAGGCACAGGATGGCTCATTCACGGTATCACCGAAGATCCAGGATGTTCCATGCTCTAACAAAGAACTGCTGCGCGTGGTGCATGAAACCATCAAAAAGGTGGGCGAGGACATCGAGAAACTCAGCTTCAACACCGCCATCTCGCAGATGATGATCTGCACCAACGCCTTCACCCAGGCGGAGGTGGTGCCTTTGAAAGAGTTCGTTCAGTTTCTCACCGTTCTCAATCCCTTCGCCCCGCACCTTGCGGAGGAGATTCACTCACGCCTTGGCGGCACGACCATGCTTTCCGAGCAAAGCTGGCCTGCTTATGACGAAGCGGCGATGGTGCGCAGCGAGATCGAACTGGTGGTGCAGGTGAATGGAAAACTGCGCGACCGCCTGATGGTTTCCAAAGACATCGACGAGGAAGGTGCCAAAGCCGCTGCTTTCGCAAGCAGCAAGGTCAACGAACACCTCGAAGGCAAAACCATCCGCAAGATCATCTTCATTCCCGGCAAGATCTTCAACATCGTCGCGAACTGATCACTGCCATTCCCACACTCATGAATCCCACCCGTCTTCTGCTAGTTGCCTCTGCGGCGACGTTCGCCCTCGTTTCCTGCCAGACAAAGAACTCGATGGAAACCTACAGCGAAGCGATCGCCAAGCTGGAGAAAGAAGCGGCCGGTGCGGTGTTCCCGCGAGTGATCAGCCCCGGATGGCGGGTGATGGGCGACGGCAAGCCCTCGATGGATGTTTCCGGCTTCAGTTATGTGAATTACGTGAAGGAAGGCGCACCGGATGACATTGTGGACATCTTCTATCATGGAAAAAAGGATCACCGCATCATCACCGATGATCCTTCCACGGTCACCATCATGGGCAAGACCGTGCAAACCTATGGCTCCGGCAATGAGGACGTCGCCTTCGCCACCCAGCGAATGCTTCTCACCGCCCCCAATGGCAAGTCCGCCTACTATTCCTTCCAGTTCAACAACAAGAACCTCTACGAAAGCCGGAAGATTCCGGAGTTTGGTTGGTGAACTTTCGACTTTGCGAAGCCTTGATTCAATTGATCCGACGGCTTCATGTTTCGGCCAACCGGATCTTCATCCTCCGATCCAAAACTCTTCGCGAATCCCGACAAGCAGCTCATTGACCGTTTCCCTGTCCGGAGACTCGGGCAAACCTGATTTGGCGAAAGCGGATTCAAGATCCGCGTGCAAGGTTTCGGCGCGGGCCACCAGCTCTTCGTAGGCAAAATCACCTGCTCGTATCTGCAGAAGAAATTCACGATTGGGTCTGCGAATGCGCAGCACTCCTTCGCGGGCTATTTCTCCAGCCATTTCCAAGAGGCGGATGGTATGCATCAGGTTTTTGGAATCATATCCGCGACCATGGCTAGCGTTGGTGAGGTATCGCTCCTCGTTCCGTTGTTCCACCCATTCCCAGTATTCACGGTGTGCTTTGCAGTGGGATTTGAATGCGTCTTCATTGAAGTGCATCCAGCATACCGGGCGGGCGTCCTTTGACACACTGGAAAAGACCAAGGCATCCGCATCCTTGGGTGAAATCAATCCGCGGAATTCGCCAGCCTGATCATGATATATCGCAAACAAACCGCCCGCATTCCGGACGGCAGTCACTCCGCAATCTGCAGGATCCATGCCATGGGCTGCGAGCCATTCGAGCAAAGGCACACTGCCCTGGCCTTCCGGGACATGACAGAATGATAACATCGAATGACGCTTTTCCGGCTGAGGATTGACGATCTTCTTGTTGAGCCCGCGCGCCTTGCGAATCTGGCTCATGGCATATTCACCGAATGTCTTTTCGCACAATTTCGAAAGAAATATGCCCGGTGAAAGCAGTTTGAAAAGCGGGTGGCGGAATCTCACGCAATCCTCAGGGATTGCGATCATTTCAAGTGCGTTTGGATTATTTCTCAGAAGCAGGCTCACAAAACGACCCAGCTCATAATAGACCTGATCGCTGCGCTCATCCGAGACTTGCTCGATGGAGTCGAGCCCGCCGATCAAGCTGTTAGGAGCAATGAAGACACCCTTGCGGTCCACATCTGAAGTCTCAAGATTGGTGCCATAGGCATGACTTCCCGCCACCGCATCGAAGAACAAGACATCCGGCATTCTCACGCGATCAAGGGTGAAGGCGGAAACAGGTTGAATGTGGCAAGAGCGGACTTCGCGGCGCAGCAATCGATCCACTGCATCCACCCGGATCGAGATAGGTGGGATTTGGGAAATCTTCTTTTCCGTTTCAAGCATGCACTGGTGGAGGAAGTCATCGAGTGCAGGAATCCGCTCCATGGTTTCGGATTCGGCAGTGGCTTCCTTGTGTTTCAGGAGGCCGGGCACGAGTGACACCACATCCTCGTTTGCCATCACCAGCAGATCCGCGAAGGGCACAGGTGGCGCTCCACGTCCATCCAGCACCCATCTCGCTGCCAGCGAGGCACGCAGGGCATAAAGATAATCCTTCGCTCTTACTCGGGAGCCTGACAATTTGGCGTGGAGCATTTGTTTGGCGAGTCCGCGATAATGGTCCGCAGAAGCCTTGGGAGAAAACACTTCGCTTGCCACTTTTCTCCATCGGTCAAGAAACCCCGGCGCCTCACGATAGACGATGGGCGAGTGCAGCCATTCCACTAGCGCTCCATTCGATTTCCCTAACAGACCAGCGGCCTTCCTCACATCCCATCCTCCGGCATCAAGATCTCCTTCGAGTGGCAGATCGATCGCCTCGGTTCCTTGCACGACGGAGAGATAGCATCGTTGGGGTCGGACAAACAGAAAACGGATGTCGTAATCGCTATCAGGAGACGCAAATCCCCAAGCGCGGCTGCCGGACTCACAGGCATAAACAATCCTGAAGTCGTGTTCAGCTTCCAAGCGGCTCAACAACTGTTCGATGCTTTCCTCAACTGTCATCATCGCGGGCAGCATGGTGGGTTCCGTGCAATTCGCAAGGTTTGGAGCGCGGTAGGAAGCGGGTGGCGGCCATCCGTCCTCTGCAGAGCGCGCACGTCCCGGGGCTAGCAGCGCGTTGACAGGCGGGCGGGTCGGGATTTATGTTCGGGCATGATTCGCCTTCGGTTGACCTTTGCACTTGCGGCCTTGCTGTTGTCGCCCTCGTGCATGCTGATGGAGCAACCGGGACCTTGGCAGGCGGCGGTGGATCGGCAGGCGGGTCAGTTGGGATACCGCAACTGGATTGTGATCGCGGAGGCATCGTTTCCCGCGCACAGTCGGCCGGGTGTGAGGCAGGTGGCCGCTCCGGTGGAGGTGCCGGAAGCGGTGGACTATGTGCTCCATGCCTTGGAGAAAACCGAGAATGTGAGGCCGCGGGTGTATCTGACGCGCGAGCTGAGATCGGTGGAAAATGATTTTGCCCCGGGCATCGATGAACTCCGCAAGCGGATCCATGCTTCGTTGCACGGGCACGAGCCAACGGAGTTGGACCAGCAATCGCTGTTGACCTTGCTGGAAGATGCGAACCGGAGTTTTGATGTGCTGGTGATCCGCACGCAGAGTGCGCTGCCTTATTCCTCGGTGTTTCTCGAACTCCAGCCCGGCTACTGGGATGCGGAGTCGGAAACGAGATTGCGGGACCGGATCGAGCAGGAGCGCATGCAAAGGCTTGTGCGGCCCTTCCCGTGATGCTCATGCTGCGCGGGTGAGCCGCAAAGACGAAGAACTCCGCAATGAACGTGAAGCCGCCTGGGTGGGAGACGCCGTGCTGGCGTTGTTCGCCCGGCAATTTGTCCTGCGGGAGCGGAATTCCATGGATGGCGAGTGGTTCACGCGGCTGACTTCCAATGATTTCCTGAGTGCTTTCGGCAATCCGACTCGGGTGGAGGCATCGATCGGCAAGCTGTATCAGGAAAACGGGCTGGAGGCGGCTTTTGCGTGGATGGATGAAAATCTGGTGCCGCTCTTCCGCAAGCAGATCGCCAACAAGCGTTGAGGGCGGGGCGGTCGCGATGCCGGGTTGTCACGGGGGCGGAAAGGCGCTTGAGTAGCGGCCATGGCGAAGGAAACCGGGCGGTGGACTTTGGAGGATGTGGTCGATTTCGAGCATGAAATCGGCATTTCCCCGCATGCTCCGGCCGGGTTGAGGGCGGAGGTGGTGGCGGCGGCGCGGGGACTGGACGGGTCGGCGGCCCGGCGGGCGGGATTTGCCGTGTGGCTGGATGGCGTGAGGAATGAACGGGTGGGCGCGCGCTTTGTGGCGGCCTTGTCGATGGTGGGCGCGGGTTTTGCGGTGCTGATGTTTTTGGCGGGGATTTCCGGCGTTCTTGGCATGCTGGACCGCAGCCGGGCGGGGGTGAATGTGAGTTTGTTTCTCGCGATTTTGATCGGCGGGCAGTGGTTGCTGCTGTTGCTGGGCCTTGCGGGCTGGCTGGCAAGGGGCCGGGCGCGGGGTGGGCTTGGCGTGGTGCAGGGGCTGGTGGGAAGGCTGGCGCGGAAATTTGCCGGCAGCGGGGAATCGCCGTGGTGGGGGCGGCTGGCGCATGAGGGCGGGCCGGGCCGCGAGGTCTTGCTGTGGCGCACCGCCCACACGGTGCAGGCGGGTGGGGTGGCCTTCAATCTGGGGATTCTGGTGGGTCTGGCGGGTTTGGTTTTGCTGCGGCATGTCGGGTTTTTCTGGGAAACGACGACCGATGCGGCGATGGCGGGAATTTTGGAAACCAGCACCCGTTTTCTGAGTACGCCATGGTCGGCGTGGACGCGGGGATTTGTCCCGGATGCAGAGGTGATCGCCCGCTCGCGCTGGACGCCGGGGAGCACGCTTGGGCCGGGACCGGCGGAGTGGTGGCGGTTTTTGTTGATGACCACGCTGGTTTGGGGGCTGCTGCCACGGGTGCTGCTGTGGATTCTGGCGTGGCGAGCGGAGAAAAGCGCTTTGGCGCGGCTGGATTTTCAATCGCGCCCGCACCGCATTCTCTGGCGGGAGCTTACGGGAAATGATCGCGCCGAAGCGGACGGCAAGCCGCTGGACGGCGTGCTGGTGCTCGACGTTGGCGGCAGCGGGCTCACGGAGGAATCGCTGCGGCCATTCCTGCTCCGGCGCTTGCGGGTGCACCCCGCGGCATGGCTGCCGGTGGCGGTGATGGACGCGGGGGCAGAGGCAGAGGCGGCGCGGGCTTTGAAAAACGCTCCCGCCGGCGTGGTGCTTCTCAGCGAAGGTTGGTCGCTCTCACCGCCACGAATGTCCACGCTGCATGCCAAAGTGCGCGCGCAATCCGGACCGGAAACGCCGATTCGTTTCCTGGTCGCCAACTCCATTTCCCACGTCCCCTCACCTCCCACGGTGGAGGAACGCCAGGAATGGGAGCGCTTTGTGGATTCGCTCCGGGATGCGGAGGCGGAAGTTTGTTTCTACGAGGAACTTCAGCCGGTGTAAAGTTCGCCAAACACCATCGTGCCGCTGGCGGTTTGCAGCGTGCTGACGACGATCACCTCGGCGGTGGAGCCGATTTTGGAAACCGCGTGGTTGACCACAATCATCGTGCCATCCGGCAGATAACCCACACCTTGGTGGTCTTCCTTGCCGGTGCGCACCAAGGCGAGACGAATCCGCTGGCCGAGCGCCACGGCGGGTTTGAGTGCTTCATCGAGTTCGTGAATGTTGAGAACATCCACGCCTTGGAGCTTGGCGACTTTTGTTAGATTTTCATCCACTGTCATCAATCGCGCACCGAGCATGCGGGTGGTTTCAATGAGGCGGGAGTTGAGGGTTTCCGCATCCTGGGCGTTGCGGGTGTCGTGCACGGAGACCTGGATATCCGGATCCTTCTGCATGCGTTCGAGGCAATCGAGCCCACGCTGGCCGCGCTGGCGGGTGCCATTGGAGCCGGAGTCCGCCATGGCTTGGAGTTCGTCCAACACAAAGCGCGGCACCACCAGACGACCATGCAGGAATCCCGAGTGCAGGATGCCGATCACCCGCCCGTCGATCACCGCGTCCGGATCGAGCACCACCGGCTGGCCGGTGGAGGCATCCTGGCGGAAACGCACATAAGGAATGATGAATGCGAAATCATCACGATTTCCCCGCAGGGAGAGGACGGCACCGAGGAATCCGAGGCTTGCGAACAAAGTCACATCGAGTGCGAGCCGCAGTGCATTGACGACGACCTCGCTGTTTTCCTTGGACTCCAATTGATCGCGGAAGGCGAGTTCGAGGAGATTGGAAATTTGCACCCGCGTGAGCAACCAGGCACATAACAAGCCGACTGCCAGACCGAAGGTGGCGGTGGAAAATCCCCGCAGCGTGAAGCCCTTCATCAAGGTTTCCACCCAGATGAACAATGCCGCCACACCGAGCCCGCCGAGGATGCCGGTGGAGAGCGGGATTTCCAGCATCGTGCCCTTGGTGCTCAGCGCGATGGCCACACCGGCGGCTTCACATACCAAAAGATAAGTGAGACGTGCGACATTGACGGATGGAGAAGAACCCATGGACTTGATACGCAGGATGTTCGCTCATGTTGCAAGCCCGGGGCAAGGCGAATCCCACGAAGCGGGAGCGGCATCCACCTTCATGCGATTTCAGCCATGATGAGGGTCCGGGGCGGGGGCGGATTCCGGTTGGGGCGTGCTGGCTTTTTTCGCGGCGCTGCGGTCGGCGAAACGTTGCACGAATACATAACAAACCGGGATCAGGAACAGTCCGATCAGAGTGGAAATGGTCATGCCGAAGACCACGCCAGTGCCCATGGTGCTGCGCGAAGCGGCACCGGAGCCGGTGGCGAGCATGAGCGGGACGCAGCCAAGAATGAAGGCGAAGGAAGTCATGAGAATCGGCCGCAGGCGGAGCTTTGCACCGATCAGGGCGGCTTCGAGTGTGGGCATGCCTTCGTCGCGTTTCATTTTGGCAAATTCCACGATGAGGATGGCATTCTTGGCGGCGAGGCCGATGAGCATGACAAGTCCCACCTGGGCATAGACATTCATTTCATAGTTGCGAAGCAGCAGGCCGACCATCGTTCCAAGGATGACCGTGGGCACGGATAGGAGAACGGCGAATGGCAGGGACCAGCTTTCGTATTGCGCCGCAAGAAGCAGGAACACAAAGATGATGGCCATTCCGAAAATCAAGCCGGCCTGGCCCTCGGATTTCTTTTCCTGAAGCGTCAGGCCGGACCATTCATATCCCACGTTGGCAGGCATCTCCGCCATGACTTCCTCCATGGCCTTGATTGCCTGGGCGGAACTATAACCTGGTGCCGGAGATCCCATCATTTCCGCGGACAGGAAAAGATTGAAGCGGGTGACAAAGTTCGGCCCGGACATCTTGGAAACATTCACCAAAGTGCTGAGAGGAACCATGCCGCCATTGTTGTTGCGAACATAGAATTTCCCGATGTCATCCGGCGAGTTGGTATATTGGGGTTCGGCTTGAAGGAAGACTTTGTAAACGCGGCCGAATTTCACAAAATCATTCACATAGAGTCCGCTCAGATAAGCTTGGAGAGTCTGGAACACACTGTCCACCGGCACGCCGAGCGTGCGGGCTTTCTCGCGATCGAGTTCCACCTTCACCTGCGGTGTGGAGGGTTGGAAGGTCGTGGTGACACGGCCGATTTCCGGACGCTTGGAAGCAGCGGCGATCACCTGGTTCACATAACCCGAGAGTTGATCGACACTTCCTCCCGACTTATCCTGGAGCTGCATGGTGAAGCCGGAGACGTTGCCATAACCGGGAAGTGCGGGTGGCCCGAAGGCAAAGACGCGTGCGCCGGGGATGGCATAGAATTTTTTGTTCCACTCGGCGACGAGCGCCTTGGCGTGGAGTTTGGGGTCCTTGCGTTCTTCCCAGTCATCAAGCCCCACGAACATGAGCGCGGAATTGGAGAAACTGAGCGAGTTGAGGATGTTCATGCCGGAGATGGCGAGGGCGGAGCGCACACCCTTAGTGTTTCCGACGATCTGCTCGACCTGTTTCAACAACTCATCCGAGCGTTGCAGGGAGGCACCCTGCGGAAGCTCGACGGCAACAAACAGATAACCTTTGTCCTCATCCGGGATGAAACCGCCGGGCACTACCTTGCCAAGCGCATAGATGCCGCCGCACACCACCACCAGCAGCAACATCGAGCGCGCCGCCTTGCGGGTAAGGCCACCGACGATGGAGCCATATCCTTCCGTGATCCAATCGAAGAACTGGTTGAACTTTTTGAAGAACCACGCGATCGGGCCACGACCCGGTTTCGGCGCACGCAGCAGCATGGCGGACAGCGCGGGGCTGAGTGTGAGCGCGTTGATGGCGGAGAAAATGACCGATACTGCGATGGTGAGGGCGAATTGTTGATAGAGCGCTCCGGTGACGCCGCCCATGAATGCAACGGGCACAAAGACCGCACAGAGGATCAGCGCGATGGCGACCACCGGACCTGACACCTCCTTCATGGCCTGCCTCGTGGCATCGATTGGCGATTTCCCATGCTCGATGTGATGCTGCACGGCCTCGACCACCACGATGGCATCATCGACGACGATGCCGATGGCAAGCACCAGCCCGAACATCGTGAGCGTGTTCACACTGAAGCCCAGCAAGGGGAATGCGATGAAAACACCTAACAAAGACACCGGCACCGTAAGCATCGGGATGATGGTGGCGCGGAAACTCTGGAGGAAGATATAAACCACCACGAGCACGAGGATGATGGCCTCGAAGAGCGTGTGCACGATCGACTCCATGGATGCCTTGATGGGCAAGGTGGAATCCAGAGTGATGCTGTATTCCATATCCGGAGGGAAACGGGTGGCCGCTTCATCGAGGATTTTCTTCACGTTGTCCGCCGTCTGGATGGCATTGGCACCTGGAGCAAGATAAACACCGAGCGCACCAGCGGGAGCCCTGTCGAGACGGGCGCGCAAGGCATAAGTCTGTGCTCCCAGATCCACACGGCCCACATCCTTGATCTTCACTTGCTGGCCATCCGCGCTGGAGCGAACGATGATCTCCTCAAACTCCTTGGGCTCGCGCAGCAAGCCTTGGGCGCGGATGTTAAACTGGCTTTCCTGACCCGGCGGCGCGGGTTCCGCCCCGATAGTTCCTGCGGGTGCCTGTGCGTTCTGCTCCTTGATGGCGTTGGATACATCCTGCGGAGTGACACCGAGTGATGCGAGTTTCTCGGGGTCCAGCCAGACGCGCATCGAATAATCCTGCGCGGTGAAATTCTTCACATAGCCCACGCCCGACTCCACGC
>JALOTR010000059.1 GCA_025457805.1 Akkermansiaceae bacterium
GCGCCGCTGCCGGTGATGGTGTTGGCAACGGAGTGGGCATCTGTGCGGGAGAATGTCAGAACCCCGTTATTGATGATGTCTGCGCTACCAAGTGAACCGGATGCGGCGGGCCCGATCTGGGTCGCATCGTTATCGCCTGGTATGCCTCCGATGCGGACGGGGACGCCGGTGGCGATGGTGATGGTGCCGTCTGTGGTGTTTTCGCCGGTGAGGATGTATCCGGTTTGGTTGTTCGTCATGGTTCCGTTGGGATCCTCGAAAATCAAACCACCGGAGCCGGAAATGATACCTTGTAGCTTGAGGATGCGGGCAAAGGCGTTGGATGATCGGTTGCGGATGGCATTGGCTGCTCCGACAAGGGCAATGGGATTGGTCCATGTCCAACTTCCATTGTATTGGGCAAGCGCGCCAGAAGTGGTTGCGTCTCCAAGGGTGACGGTGCCGGTGCCCAGTGCGGTGAGGCCGTTGCGCAGGGTGCGAAGTTCAGAGTTTCCGATGACCGTGACGCCTCCTGACAGACCACTCCAGGAGGTGGACTCGTTGAAGCCGGTTCCCGTGCCCGGATTGACGATGAGTGTTCCTCCGCCATCAATGACGATCGTTCCTTCGCCTCCGAGTTCCTTGATGCGAAAGGTGGTTGAATAGTCAAGGGTATCCGAGCGGGATATCTTGAGTGTGGCACCGGAGGCGGTGGAGATGATCCCTGTTGGAGCGCCACCCGAGGTGGCACCATCACCAATGACGAGTGTGCCGCCATTGAGGTTGGTGTTTCCAGTGCGGGTGACCGGTCCGGCCAGCGTGAGGGTGGAGGTTCCTGACTTGTTGAGGGAACCGGTGCCGCCGAGGGTTCCGCCGGTGAATGTATAACTTGCCGGGCTGTTTGAAGAAATGCTGAGAGCCGCCGGAGCCACGGTGCCGACGATGGTGATGGAGCCGGCTACGCCGCTGCCGTCGAAGGTGCTCGGAGAGTTGTCTGTGAAGAGGACGGGCGAATTGTCCGCATCCAGTTTCCAGTTTCCTGCGGTGGAGGTGTCCCAGTTTGCATCGGTCCCGCCCGTCCAGGTGATGGGAGCGCCGGTCTGTGGTGCCGGTGCTGTTAGAAATGCTGCGGGAGCGAGTGCTCCGTTGCTGATCCGGTAGCGCTTTTGTCTGCCATCAAAGTAGTTGGAGCTGGTGGCGTTGTAGCCGCCTACTGAGAAGTCATTGGCACCATTGACCATGGTGCCCAGCGATCCAATGTCAGGATCGGTGTTGGTGTGCTTGAGCGTGCCGTCCAGATAGGAGCGGATCTCTTTGGCGGTGGCGTCATACACGACGGAGATCACGTGCCACTGGCCATCGGCTTTGGCGGCGGAGATGTCGATGGTGTTGGAAAACAGGTTGGCATTGGCCGCGCCGCTGACGAATGCGTATTGAAGGAAGCCGCCGGATTCGCGAATCCATAACTCGTTGCCGGAGGTCTGACCCATCATGCCATTCACGTTCTGAGTGCTGCCATTCCAGTTCACGACTGCTTCAAAGGTATAACTCTGGCTGCCGTTGAAATTGAAGTAAGGGGTAATCGTGGTGGTGGGGCCGTCCCATGCATCGGGAATGCCGGTGAGTGAATCACGAAGAATGATTTTTCCTGCTCCTGCTCCCGAGGTGTCGATGGCGGGTCCATCCGATGTGGAAACCAACGGAATGTTCCCGGTGGTGCTGCCCCAGAATCCGTGATGGCCGTTGCCGGAGACATCCTGCATGCGCTCGCCATCGTCCAGGTTGCCATCGGAATTCGTATCCGCCCAGGTGGCGAAATCCATATCAAGAATCGGTGTCGCGATGGCGGTGGCTGTGGTCAGCGCAAGCACGCAGCAGGGGATCGGACAGATGAGTTTCATGGTGGATAAGGGAATATCAGATTGTTGTTTTCACATGATCTGTTTGACGCCGACGTTTCGGAAGCGAAGCATTTTGGTTCTTTTTCAGACCAGTCTGTTTGCAGGAAGTCAGGTAGCGGGTGCTTCACGGCACGTCCCGCAGTTCGTAGCGGAAGAACCTGTTGGATGGAATGCCGAGCGGGAAATCGACCCGGTCAGTGCGAAGCCACGAATCGCCGTCGATTGCAGTGAGCGCGATGGTCGATTCGGTATCGGCCCATGAGTTGAGACCTTCGGAGCCGGTGAGTTGGAGTTTCATCCAATCCGGCAAAAGGCGTTGGCGGGTGCTCACTTCGATGAAGGTCGCCGCAGTGTGGATGGCGATGGTGCTGGAGTCTGATTTTGCCGGATCGCTGCCCAGGGCGAATTCCAGCAAATCGTCACGCAGGTCTGCATCGGCATCGCCATTTCCGAAGGGAGTGAGGGAGCCGGTTTCTCCCCGCTCGAAGGTGTCGGGGATGCGGTCGTCATCGGCATCGAACTGGGATTTTTTCCCGACGAACCCGGAGGGCGCGAGGGCGGTGGGAGTGATTCGGACGAGGTCGATCTCGCCCGCAAGTTCGCGGCCGGAGGCATTGAATCGGCCGATCCACAGGGACTGGCTGTTGGCGAGGCTGCCGGTGGTGGTGTCGTTGATCTCACCGGAGAGCGTGCCATCGATGTAGAGGCGGAGTTTGCGGTTGGCAGGGTTGGCAACGTCCCGGACGGCGGCGATGTGATGCCATTGCCCGTCGTTGATGGTGGCGGTTGAGGAAAAGAAGCGTTCGGTTGTGTTGTCGCTGATCAGGAAACGGGCCTTGCCGCCCTCCATGCGCAGCCACCACGAGGGTGAGGTCGGGCCAAGGTCCTTGGCTACGAGCCCATCGATGGCTGTCGAGCCTGCGGGGATGCGGCAAACCACCTCGATGGTGAATGAATCGTTCGGGCCGAAATCAAAACGGTTGCCACTTTCCGCATCGGTGATGCGGAGGCCACCATTGTTTTGAAACGACAGCGCCCTGCCATTGCCGAAATCTGCGGGACCTTGCACAGCAGTGAGTGCGGTGGTGGCGGTGAGGTGGAGCGCAATACCGGAAGGATGGACATCGCGAATGGCGCTTGCGGTGACAGGGGATGTCGCGCCGGGAGCGGTTTCCTCCAGATTCCAAAAGGCAGCACCGGGGTTTTCGGCGGGCGGTGGTGGGGCATCGATCCAGGCCTGATTGGCGCGGATGAAGTTGATCGAGTGATATTGATCGGTGCTTGTGCCGGTTTCGAAAATGACGCCGAGGTGGTCGTCGGCTGTGCGGACCATGTCCGAGTAGGCATAGGCACCCGCTCGCAGGATTTTCGGCTGGCTCCAGGTGGCGGCCTCGTCGGTGGAAATCCAGATGGACCCGTTGCTGCGGCTGCCACCATTGGGGCTGGAGAAGATGATGCGATTGGCGGCGTGGCCGTCGTCCACTGAGCTGAAACGCAGCAAGGAACCCTGGCAGATCGGTGTGACAAAGTGCGGGTTCCCGTCGAAGGGGCCTGTGTAGCTGGTGCCGCCGTCATCGGACCATGCTTGCGAGCGGTTGCCGGGAGCGCTGCCATAGTCCCGGGAGTTGATATAAACCCGCGATCCGGTGTTAGAGGAGGTCGGGAGCGCTTCGACGAGGGTGGTTTCATTGGGAGCCGTGCCGTTGGCCGCCTCGAAGGTGGCATCCATTTTCCAAGTGGCCCCGTGATCGTCCGAGTAGATGATTTGTGAGCCGAACGCACCGGAGTCCGAGCCAGCCGCGCCGATGCGATGGTTGGCGGGAACGACAAGGCGGCCCGCCTGCGCACCGCGCTTGAGCTGGATGCCGTGGACGGGCCCTGTGGCATACCAGCCCCAGCCAGCGAGTTTGACGGAAGAGGTGATCTCCGTGCGGGGCGACCAAGTGAGGCCGTTGTCTGTGGAAACGGTATGGAACACCGTGTCGTTCTCGCGGCAGAACAAGAGGTGGATATGGCCCGTGGACTGATCTACCACGGGGGCTGGATTTCCAATGGTGATCCCGGCATTGCCGCCTTCTTCATGGACCAGGATGAGAGGACCCCAAGTGAGGCCGTTGTCGGTGGATCGCTTGAGAACGAGATCGATGTTTCCTCCATCTGAAATCCCCGCGCGGCCTTCGCAGAAGGCAAGCAAAGTGCCATCGTTGCCGCGGACGATGGCGGGAATCCGGAACACGGGATAGCCATCGACCGTATTGGCGAAAATCACGTTTTCCACCAGGGCGGGCTGTTGGGCGGTTGCAACAAGCGGCAGAAGAATACAAAGTGCCACCAGATGTGGACGAGTGGCTCGGAGGAGTGGGAAAGGAATCATGGGGGTATCCTAAATCAGTAATGCTTATCTGAGACCGCTGGCGTTCTGGTTCTTTTTTGAACCAGTTGATTTTCCCTGCTTCATCGATTCCCCATCGAGTAACTTTGGGATGATCAGGGAGGATTTGGGCACGGCGCCTTCTGCCATGGTCTGGATCGCCGCCACCAAGCGGCGGATCAACACGGGCCCGGGATCGTAACGGAATGGCAGCGGACTGAGGCGTTCTGTGGAAGGGTCGTTGCTGAGATGGATCAGCGAGAGATCTTCCGGAATGCGGATGCCTCTTCGCAGCAGGTGAGGCAGGGCTGTTAGAAGATGATGGTGGTTGGCGATGATGAGTGCATCGCAGGCACCGGGATTTCCCACAATCTCCCGGTCAAGGGCATCCATCAGGCGCATCCGGTTGGCATCGTGGCGCATGATGCGAGGAGGTGGGGCACCGCTTCGCGACAACTCTCCGGAGACGGCGTCCACCGTGCGGCTGTCACCGGCGAGCGTGGTGCGATGGACCAGCAGGAATATCTTGCGGCAGCCACGAGCGAGGCAGAGACCGGTGGCGTGACGGGCTGCGGCACGGAAGTCCACATCCACGCCGGGGAGCGGAATGCCCGGGAAAACCGAACCAAAGACCAAGGTTGGAAGCCCGCTGCTGCCGAACCAGCGTTGGACGGACTCCGGCATTTTGTGGAGGACCCACATGGCATGCGGGTGTCGGGCCACAATCCGAAGCAAGCTGGACGCCGGGTTCTGCCGTTCGAGAAGGAATGCGCCCTCCTCCACATCTACGGTGATGCCTGCGTGGTCGAGCATGCCGCGCATGATCCCAAGTTGCTCGATGAGCAGTGGCGAGCCATGAAGCGAGGGGGTCAGGATGCAGGTTCTGCGGATTTGTTGAACATTGGCGGTGGCAGGCATGCTGTTCACCTGCCGGGTGCTGCCGCGAGAAGGCGGCGTGCTGATGAGGTTCTCTTTTTCAAGGACGCCAAGTGCCCGCCTGAGAGTCGTCCGGCTCACAAGAAAAGTTTTTGCGATCTCCCTCTCGGGCGGCAGCTTGACAGCCCATTCTCCAGACTTGATCCGGTCCCTTAAGAGATCCGTCAACTGGGCGAACTTGGACTGAGGAATCTTTGGCATGGCTGCGCACCTCGCTTGGCTGGGTCAAGGAGTTGCAGATTCAGGCATGAATTGGAAGACCTGCGGTGTGCGGACGCCGGGTTTCACTTCGCCGTTGAAGAGGATGCTGCCGTTTTTCCATGGGGCGGTGGGCAGGGTGACGGGCGGAGGAACTGTTAGGTCGCCGACAGTGGCCCATGTGTTGTTGGAAACATCATGGCACAACACCTCGCGGGTGAAGCCCTTGTGCAAGGTGGGTGAGGCGATTCCGGCTTGTTTGCCATCATCGCCGGAGACGATGAAGAACGAATCGCCCATGACCGGGGCAGGGGATGCGGCGGCCACGGACGGGCGTGGCAGATCCGCGATGCGGGACCATTCATTTCCGGAAAATTTCCATGCATCCGTTAGATAAGTGCGGGTGGCTTTGCCGGCGCTATCCGGCGCGAGTGAGCAGCCTCCGGCAATGATGAATTGGTTTCCCACAGCGGCGGCGGTGGCAAGGATGCGTCCCGTGGCGGGGAGCGGGGGGGCTTCGGACCAACCTTTTGCAGGAGCGTCGAGATCGAGGATCCAGTGTTGGTTCGAGGCGCTGGTGGCGCTCGGCGAAACGATCCCTCCACATAAGTGGACCTTGCGCCCGACGATCGCGCCGCACATCTGGGCGAGTGGCTCAGGCAGGGATGGCAAGGGGCGGAAGTGGACCTGTTGGTTTTCTCCGAGAGTCATCAGATGGACATCGGCAAGATGCCGGGTCTCATCACTGCCACCAATGATCAGGATGCCTTCCTCGGCGGTGAGGGAGACCCCATAGCCGTTGCGTGAGGGAAGCTTGCCTGCGGCATTCCAGGCGGCACCGGATTGGGTGAGATCGAGTGCGAACAAGCGATCGTGCCAGACTTTTTTCCCGCCATCCCATGGCATCACCCCATCGGGGAAATTCGCGCCTCCGCCGGCGATGAGGTGGCCCTTGCAAATGCCGGCAAATGCGCCCGCAAAGCCGATGGGGTCGCTCACCGGGGGGAGCGGTGTGGTTTGGAAACCGTCTGCATGGGCGGCTGGAGCCAGCGCAAGTGCGGCGGCGAGGGGCAGGGTCAGGGCTGGATTCACGGTGTGCATTCCGACAGGTCAGGCCCGCCATCGGCAAGCAGGATCATTCACCCATGAATGCAGGACTTGCAGCGAGTCCGGCGGATTGGTTTGGAGAGCAAACCAGTTCGCGCTTGCATCCGGATCGCTGCCGTCCAGATTGCAGTCATGTCGAACGCACCCATGCCTGCCCGGAACAGCCTTGTTCTCGAATGTGTGCGGGTCATGCAGATGCGAATCGAAGCGGGCGAGTGGCCAGAGGCATTGCCCGGGGAACGTCGGCTTGCGGAAATCCTGCAGGTGGGGCGCGATACGATCCGCCTCGCGCTGCAGCAACTCGAACGCGATGGCGTGCTGGCCCCCGCCGATGCGGGCAGCCGCCGCAGGATCGTGGGCAAGGTTTCCAAACGCATCACGACGGAAAAACCCTTGAAGATCGGGCTGCTGTCTCATCGCCGTTTGGAACAACTTCCACAGCCGATGTTGTTGGAGATCGACCGCATCCGCGATGCTCTTGCCGACAAGGGGGGAGCGCTCGAAGTTTTCGCACCGGGTTGGTATGAACAGCGGAATCCGGAAAAGCGCCTGGCCAATCTGATTCATGAAGAACAATGCACCTCATGGATTCTCCTGCGTTCGAGCGCGGCGGTGCAGGGCTGGTTCATGAAACACCGCATCCCCGGCTTGATCCGGGGTTATCCGCATCCGGGGATTGAGATGCCTCATCTGGACGTCGATTGGGAGGCCACCGCGCGGCATGCGGCGGGCCAGTTGTGGCGCATGGGGCACCGGCGGGTGATTGTATTAACTCCATCGGAATCGCTGATGGGGGTGCAAGCTGCGGTGCGTGGAGTGATGAGTCTCGGCGAGCCGGACTTCGAAGCCACCGTGGTGGTGGAGGATGGCACCACGGCCAGCGTGTGCCGCGTGTTGGCCCGTGCTTTGAATTTCAAACAGACACCCACCGCCGTGATTGCCACACGCCCGCGGCAGGCTGCCACGGCATTGAGTTGGCTGGCTAGCGAGGGCGTGCGCGTGCCGGATGCGTTGAGTCTCATCACGCTCGCGTGGGAACCTTTTCTCGATCACTTGGTGCCGGAAATATCCGGTTATCGCGTCGATCCGGAGGCGGTTGCCAAGATGAGTGTGCGGCGCCTGGAGCGCCTCGCCCATGGCGACCCCAGTCCTGGCGGAAATGCCTGGATCACTCCGGAGGTGGTGAAGGGGAAATCCGTGGGGAAGGTTCCTGTTAGATAAGTCTTTGCGGTTTCATGGAGCCACGGTGACCGCCAGGCGGCAGAACTTAATGGGGTCGCCCGCCGGGAAGGTGAAGACGACTTCGTTCGGATCGCTCTCGTCGATGCTGGCATTCGGCGGCACGATGTCCGTCCAACCGGCCGCAGCGAGGGTGGTGGAAACCTGCACCTTGAAGTCCGCATCCGCGTCCGGATCGCGCGGCCATGTGACGGTGCTCACACCGCCTGTGGTGACTACTGCGGGATTCGGCGTGAAGGTGGATCCGGTTTGACCCATGAAATACTCGACTCCATTGGATGTGCCATCGCCATCGAAGTCTTCATTGGCATTTCCTCCACCTGCATTGAGAGTTGCCCATGCGGCGTAAGTGTTGCCAGAGGCTTTGCTGAGGATCAACTGGCTGCCGGTGATGGAGACGGTATAACCTTCGGGGGCGGTGGGGGTGCCCGTCAGCGTGCCTGTGCACTCGGCGATGACACGGCTGGTGAAGCCGGTGCCGGATTCCGAAACAGTGAGAGTGGAACCGGTGAGAGTGAGATCTCCGGTGACCGAAAGTTTATCTCCGGATGTGCCATCCACTTCGATTGCGAGCGTGCCGGTGAGGATGGTATTTCCGCTGACCGACAGGATACCGATGCCCGTTCCCGGGGCGATGGTGCCTGCCGATGTGAGCGGTGCGGCGGCCGTGCCGGTGCCAGTGAGTGTGGCGGTGGATTCCACCGTGATGGCGGAGCCTCCGATCGAGCTTCCGGTGCCGAGAATCAGTGTGCCATTGTTCACAGTCGAGGTGCCTGTATGGCTGGCCGTCCCCGAGTAGGTGAGGATTTGAGTGGTGGTGTCTCCCAATGTGGCGGCTGCCGGAATCCCGACACGCAGCGCTCCGCTGCCGGAGATGTCGTTGGAGACGGCATGCGCATCGGTCCGCGAAAAGGTCAGCGTGCCGTTGTTGACCACGGTCGCAGCGCCGAGCGTGCCGCCGAGACCTGCGAGTATTCCCGGATTGGACGCATCCACATTGCCCGGGATGCCACCGACGCGCAGGGGGACACCGGCAGCGATGGTCAGGGTGCCATCCAGGGTATTGCTTCCCGTGAGAATGAAGCCACGATTAATGTCAGTCATCGTCACCGCAGGATCCTCGAAACTCACTGCGCCGCTGCCGGAGATGATTCCCTGGAGTTTTTGCGAGCGTGGGGCGGTGACCGAGCGATTGAGAATGTGGTTTGCAGAGCCAACAAGCTGCAAGTTGTTGGTCACGGTCCAGTTCCCCTCAATGAAAGAAAGGATGCCACTGGTGGTGGCGTCACCAAGAATGACGTTGCCCGTTCCCATGGCGGTGGCTCCGTTGCGGATGGTGCGGAACTCCGAGCCACCTTTGATGGTGAGATTGCCGGAGAATCCAACCCACGAGTTGGCATCTGCGAAGCTGGTTCCTGTGCCGGTGTAGTTGAACAAAATCCCGCCGCCGGTGAGGACGATATCGCCCGCACCGGAGACATTGCGAAGCTTTGCATTCGTTTTGTAATCGAAGTCCGGCACCCCGGCCGCTGCATTCGAGCGGTTGAACTCAAGTGTGGCTCCGGAGGCGATGGAAACCGCGCCGCTGCCGATGTCGCCGGTGAGTCCACCACTGCCGATGCGCAGCGTTCCCTGGTTGACGATGGTGCCGCCACTGTAGGAATTGGCCTGCTCCAAGGTGGTGGCGGCGGTCCCGTTTTTCACCAATGCTC
>JALOTR010000721.1 GCA_025457805.1 Akkermansiaceae bacterium
TTGTCGATTGCGCTCGATGAATTGAACGACTTCGGTCGTGAAAGTGCGGCCAATCGTCTCGTCCTTCCACCATGCGGCCTTGCCGCCCGACATCCACCCGATCCGATGACGCCCGGCGGCTATGCGGCTGAGTCCATCGCGTTTGGCGGATTCATCATGATAACTCACCCGAATCGGATCTGCGGGATCGAGTCCGACCACGCGATGATTCCTCACATAGACCGTCGGCATGCGGTCATTGGTCGCGGGGAAACCAAAGAATTCGTGGAAGCCACATTCGAGCGGCCCGGGCTTGAGATCCGAGTTGTAATCCGGAACCTCCAACCCAAATCCCAGATGCCATTTGCCGATCGCCGCGCTGCGATAGCCGGCTTGCTGCATCATCTTCGGAAGCGTCAACTTCGCCGGTGAAATCAGCAGCGGTGAATTGCCATTGGAAACTCCCTTGTTGAGCCCGATCGCATTGACCCGCCATGCGTATTCTCCGGTGAGAAGCGAGTAACGGGTGGGAGTGCAAACGGCGGCCGTCGCATGGGAATCCGTGAAACGCAGGCCCTTCTTCGCCAGCGAATCGAGATGAGGCGTTGGAATTTTCCCGCCATAACAACCCAGATCGCCCCAGCCGACATCATCGGCGATGATCACAAGGACATTGGGGGCACGCGCTGGTTTTTCATCCTCCCCCCGAAGCAGGCTGGCGGTGAGGATAAAGAGAAAGATGGCGGGGCGGCAGAGCAGGTTTTTCATGAAGGCGATGGGTTGTCGAAGCTCCCCTTACGTCCCAGCCGCAGCGGCTCTGCCGAAAAACCCCGGAAATTCTCCAAGTGGCGTAGTCAGATCACGCCAAGCGCCTTGCCGGTCTTGACGAAGGCATCGATGCCCTTGTCGAGCTGCTCCCGCGAATGGGCGGCGCTGATCTGGGTGCGGATGCGGGCCTTGCCTTGGGCGACGACCGGGAAGAAGAAGCCGATCGCATACACGCCGTGATCGAGCAGCATGTCTGCGAATTTCTGCGAGAGCGCCGCATCGCCGAGCATCACGGGCGAGATGGGATGATCCTTGCCCGCGATGGTGAACCCGGTCTGCGACATGGCATCGCGGAAGTAAGTGGTGTTTTCCTTCACCTTGTCCGCGAGTTCGGTGGATTCCTCCAACATCTCAAAAACCTTGAGCGAGGCCGCGACGATGGGCGGGGCGATGGTGTTGGAAAACAGATAGGGGCGTGAACGTTGACGCAAGAGATCGATGACTTCCTTGCGACCGGAAGTATAACCTCCGGATGCACCGCCAAGCGCCTTGCCGAGCGTGCCGGTGGTGAGATCGATTTTCCCGAACAAGCCGCAATGTTCATGAGTGCCACGGCCGCGCGCACCGAGGAAACCGGTCGCATGGCAATCATCGAAGTGAACCACCGCATCATACTTCGCGGCAAGTTCGTGAACCTTGTCGAGTTGGGCGATCACGCCATCCATCGAGAACACCCCATCGGTGGTGATGAGCTTGTAGCGTGCTCCGGCCGCATCCGCTTCCTGGAGTTTCAACTCAAGATCCGCCATGTCATTGCTTTGATAACGAAAACGCTTGGCCTTGCAGAGGCGCACGCCATCGATGATGGAAGCGTGGTTGAGTGAATCCGAAATCACCGCATCCTCCTCGCCTAACAAAACTTCAAAAAGCCCGCCGTTGGCATCGAAACAGGACGGATAGAGGATCGTGTCCTCGGTGCCGAGGAAGGAGGAAATCTTTTCCTCCAACTGCTTGTGCAAAGTCTGCGTGCCGCAGATGAACCGCACCGAAGCCATTCCAAAACCCCAGCGCTCCAGCGCCGCGCGGGCAGCTTCGAGGACCGCCGGATGATCGGCCAGGCCGAGGTAGTTGTTGGCGCACATGTTGATCACCGTGCGGCCATCCTTGAGGCGGACGGTGGCGTTCTGGGGCGTATCGATGAGGCGCTCGCGTTTGTAGAGGCCGGCGGATTCGATTTCCGAGAGTGTGGACTGAAGCGAAACAAGCAATTTTTCCGAAAACATAACGCCCCAAGCATGCACGATGCCGCCCGCTTGGGAATGCCGAATTGTGGTCCCTGCGTGATCGACGGCTCGCGAATGACGCGGGGGAACCACTGAAACACTGGGAACCACTGATGGGAACTGAGGTGGAGGGGCGCTTGGGATGGGCTCACCGGCTTGAACCACAGATTTCAAGGGATTTCACAGATTTCACAGATTCCTGAGTTCCTGATTCTTCATCTGCGAAATCCGGGAAATCTGTGGTTTCTGCTCGCTCTAGCCATTCACGCATCCATGGCGTTTCGGCAATTTCTTCAGTTCCTTCGGTGGATCTTTGTCACGGAGTGACACCCGAAGGTAGCCGTGGGTTTCAACCCACGGACCGGGAGCCGCCACACCATGCGTCGCGGAGCGACGCTTGAACATGACGCGACGCACGGGACCGATCGCCCGCATCCCAACCTCACCGCCCGCTACTGTTACATCATGCCCAAGTCCCTCCCGCTCACTGGTGACGGATTCCTAGCGACCGAGTTTGTTGGGGATGGTGACTCTGCTCCAGAAACCTTAAAAAACAGTTATTGATGTTTTAATGCGCGGACTGATCCCAGAGATCGTCAGACTGCGCCCGGAGAAAAAGCTAGGCACCCGAACTCAGGGTTGGGCGACGAAACGCAAGCGGGCGATTGAAGACCTAAGGCGGCTCGATGCGAGCAAGCCGCCTGAAGATGTTCCTGGGTGAATTCTACTCGGTT
>JALOTR010000060.1 GCA_025457805.1 Akkermansiaceae bacterium
ATGCCCAGGCCGTGCCAGGGCACAACGAGGGACGCGGCTTCGGCATCATCGATGGCACCCATTTCCTCCGACTCCCCGACGCGATCCTCCAACTTCGCGGCGCTCCCGGATGGTCGGACGAGGATGAAAAAACCGCGCGTCAGTGGTTTTCCGATTACCTCGATTGGCTGCTCACCAGCGCCCACGGAGCCGAAGCGCGGGACACCGCGAACAACCATGGAACCTGGTATGATGTCCAGTGCCTGACTTATGCGAGATTTCTTGGACGTGGCGAGATTGCCCGCCGGATCCTCAACGCAGTGCCCACGCGCCGGATCGATCCCCAGATTGCCGCGGACGGCAGCCAACCGCACGAACTGAGACGCACCAAGGCCTGGACCTATAGTGTCAAAAATCTGAACGGCCTGCTCCTTCTCGCCGCGCTGAGCCCGCCCGACGGGCCGGATCTTTGGAAACACCGCGGCCCGGATGGTCAAGGTCTGCAGGGAGCGCTGCGTTTTCTGGTGCCCTTCCTGAATCCCGAAATGCGGTGGCCTTATCCGGAGTTAAACCCGAAGCCTCGCTCGAACCTTCTTCCGCTCGTATGGCAAGCCGCCGCGCTGCCGGGAGCAACGGAGATCCCCGAGCATCCCGCAGCATCCACGGAGCAACTCCGCCTGCAGGCTTGGCTCCAGTTCGGGCCCCTGCCCTCCCGGGAAAGATAAAACGCATCGATCCTCGCAGGTGAGAATCCGGAAAAGCCCGCCTTGGTGGAATCAACATTTCCCGAGAGATCCGGCTGTTTCCGGCAATATGTTTTCAGGCATTCAGGATCCATTCTCAAACCCTTGCCCGGTGCCACGCAGAGATGAATTTCAACCCATCACTCAAACTCTCCGCCCGCAGGGCAATGGTTCCAGTTTTCGCGCTCGTCACCGCGCTGACTCTGATTGGTTTCATTTTCAACCGTCCGATCACACCGCAATCGGGCAGTGATCCGGCAGCCAGGACAAAGCTGGAACCCCCTTTTGCCCCGCAATCCAAGTCGATTCCGGAGTGGAGCCCTTCCATTGAATCATCGGCCCAAGCCGATTTCCATAGCTGGGTCCAGCGCTACCTTGGCGGGGCATCCGCGGATCGTCCTGCGATGATCGAAGAGGGGCTGAAGCTGGCGGCGGATCGGCGGATCTGGTTGTCCAAACAGGTGAAGCGGGACCCATCGCTGGCCTTCCGCACGGTGGTTCCGGACGAGATCCGAAATCAACTCCCCGCGCCGATTCTCGCGCAGCTTGAATCCCGGGTAAATGCTCCGGGTTTTCTCAATGTCGATGTATCCTGCGGCCATCAGGATCACGAAGGGCATCATCAATGTGGAGACGCGGAACTCCATCGCCAGATCCACGTGGATGGAGTTTCCTACGAAGCGGTGGCACTGGGAACAGCAGAGGATCTGCCATCACAGCCACTGGACGTGAATGGCGTGGCGCTGCCCGCTGCGGACGCCTCCTCGGTGCCGATCATGGTGTTTTCCCCATGGCCCGCGCGGATCGTCGAGCCAGCCACTCCCGCCGAGGGTCCGGTGACCATCGAGCGCGCGGGAAAACGCAGTGTCTATCCATCGCTTGCCGAAGCATTGGAGAACGAAGCCGGGCTGCCTCCGGAAGGCTGGGATGAGCTGGCTTACGCCGGACCGGATTTGCGCGAGCCGACCGCCACTTCACCGATGCCGAATGGCAACGGCGGAGCCTCGGGAAGCGCGGATACCACGATGAGCAAAGGCATCAACCGCCGCTGCATCATTGTCCGGCACACCTTTCCCGGACGTCCGGGTTTCATCTCGGATGCGAACATCCTCGCCGGATACGAAGGTTTCCGTACCGTGCAAGACCGCACCTCGTGGGGACAGAATACCTACGCGCCCGCATCGGCCACCCTGAATGCCACCGACACCTGGGTCCCTCCGCCGTTTGCGATGACCGGCACCTGGAGCCAATACGACACGAATGCCCGCGACCTCGTCCGCGAAACTTACGACATCCTGCGTCCTCTTTTGCTCGCAGCCGGGCAGGACTTCGATGACTTCTCCCACCTCATCCTCGCCTACGACAGCCCCAACCTCATCCCCACCAATGCGTCCGGCCTCGCCACCTACGGGCCATGGTTTCCAGGATATCCGGGTTTTCCCGCCGCTGCCAGGCTCGGGCTCTCCCGGATCTGGGCCAAGGAAGATGCGAACTATAACAAATTCATCATGCTGCACGAGTGCGGCCATAACCTGCGCCAACTCCACGCCCACAAATGGGATACCGACGATCGCTCAGTCATCGGCTCCGGCACCTCCATCGAATACAGCGATCCATACGACTCGATGGCCGGCGCGAACAACGACCGCGGTTACAATGCCGCCGCCCGTCTCTGGCTCGGCTACCTCCCGCCGGCGGATGCCCCGCTCCTCTCGGCCGTCGGAACGACGACCACAAAAGTGCACACGGTGGACGAA
Source organism: Akkermansiaceae bacterium (assembly GCA_025457805.1). Taxonomy (GTDB): domain Bacteria; phylum Verrucomicrobiota; class Verrucomicrobiia; order Verrucomicrobiales; family Akkermansiaceae; genus Luteolibacter. The sequence continues at coordinate 2,480 of JALOTR010000060.1, forward strand.
AATCCGACCACTCCCCAGGTCCGGGCGCTGCGGGTGCAGCATTCCATCGATACCTCGCAATGTTATTGGATCGAACATCGCGACGCGGTCGGAGGCGGCACGCAGAGTGAAGAGTTCAGGAATAGCGTCTTCATCCGCCGCGGCGGCATCAATGGTCTGGAAGCATGGTGGCTCGATTGGCGGGCACCCCGGCTGGGCGCGAATCACCTCTATGTCGGCCACACCTTTTCCGACCGCACGGCGGATCTTTACATCACGCCCGTCGCACAAACCGGCGATGCCATAACTCCCGCCGTGGATGTGGTGGTCACCCGTGGTCCGGTCCTGGGAAACCGCCCGCCAACGATGAATCTAACAGCTTCTAACACAAATCCCGCCCGCAATGCCAGCATTACCCTCACCGCCACGGCCAGCGATCCCGATGGCGACACGCTGGCCTACGGCTGGGATTTCGGCGATGGCAATCTCTCGCGAAACAACAATGCCACGCAGACCAAGTCGTTTTCCGCGACGGGCGAGTTCGTCGTGCAATGCCGCGTGAGCGACATGAAAGGCGGAGAAACACGCCAGTCCGTCGTCATCCGCGTCGGCTCGCCCACCACCCGCCGCATCAGCGGCACGATCTATTTGCCGGAAGGCCCTATCGGCGGAATCCGGGTCGATGCGGGCGGAAGATATGCCCTCACCGACAGCAATGGCAACTTCACCCTCACCGGCCTGTCCGATGGTGCACAAACCCTCACAGCCCGCGACCCGGTTCAGGACCTTTATACGTTCCCCAATCAAACCGTCACCCTCGCGGGATCGAATGTTTCCGGACTTACGTTTTTCAGCGACACCCCGGGCGCTCCACAAGTCGGCTTGCGCGGCCAGTATTACACCGGCACGAATTTCAACACGCTCACGCTCACCCGCCGCGATCTGCGCGTCGATTTCGATTGGGGACTCGGTTCACCTGCCAGCATGTTGCCCGTCGATGGCTTCAGCACCCGCTGGACCGGCCGCATCCTCGCCCAACGCAGCGGCGTGCATCAGTTCCATCTCCTCGCGGACGAAGGAGCCCGGCTCTATGTGGACGGCGTGCTGGTAATCAACCAGTGGAACTCCACCACCGAGACCACCCACAGCGGACTCGCCGCGCTCAAGGCGGGCACTTATCATGAAATCAAGATCGAGACCAAGGACACGACCGGCCCGGCCAAGGCGCGCTTCTCGTGGACGCCGCCCGGCGAAAGCGTGGCCGCCGTGGTGCCGGATCACCTGCTGTGGGGCGCGGTGAACGGCGTGGTCGCGGAGTATTTCACCGACAAGAACCTCACACCCTCCACCCTCAAACAAAGCCGTCTCGAAACCAGCGCCATCGACCGCGACTACAACGGTTCCGCGCCGGATGTGCCCGGCATGAGCAGCACGAATTTCTCCGTGCGCTGGTCAGGCCGTCTCAAAGCCAGCGCCACCGGTGTTTTTACCTTCCACACGGATTCGGACGAAGGCGTCCGGCTCTGGGTGGGCGGCACCCAGGTCATCAACGACTGGACCACCCGAACCCTCGCCGAACGCACGGGCACCATGACGCTCACCAGCGGACAGGTCTATGATCTCGTGCTCGAATACTTCCAAGGCACCGGTGATTCATCCGTGAAACTCTCGTGGACGCCGCCAGACGGCACCAAGACCGTCATCCCCATCAGCGCCTTCACTCCCGCCGAACGCTCGACCAATCTTTACGCCGAGTTTTGGCAGAACAAGGATCTCAGCGGCGAACCCGCACGCACCCGCTGGGATGATGATATCGATTTCTCATGGTCCACCAGCGCGCCGGATGAAAACATCCCCGCCGACAACTGGTCCGCCCGCTGGACGGGCCGCATCAAGACCGACGTGGCCGGCACCTATGCCATCCAGACCGCCAACGATGACGGCGTTCGAGTTTGGGTGAATGGCACCCAGGTCATCAACAATTGGGCCAATGGCAACACGACCAGCAACGGCACCATCAATCTCGATGCTGACACCTGGTATGATCTCAGGGTCGAGTATTACGACGCCACGGGCGGAGCAACCCTGCGCCTGCGCTGGAAACCGCCCGGCACCACCGCATTTGTCGCCGTTCCCGCGACGAACCTCGCCCTCTGGGGTGGCAACAGCGCGCCCTACGTGGGACCGCTCGCCAATCACAGCCTGACCGTCGGCCAGACGCTCATCGTCACGCCCGTGGGGCAGGACGCGGAAAGTCCCACCCTCACCTGGTCGCTCGCTCCCGGCTCGCCCGCAGGTACCACCATCGATCCCGTCACCGGCGTCTTCACCTGGACCCCCGTTGCTGGCTCGGTCGGCAGCAACACCATCACCCTCGTCGCCACCGATTCCGGCACACCTCCGCTCAGCGCCCAGAGCAGTTTCCAGGTGGATGTCGCCTTTCCCTATCTCTGGGATGCGAGCACCTCCACGACCCAAGCCCAGGATGGAGCGGGCAATTGGAACGCCACCGGCACCAACTGGTGGTTCGGCAGCGGCAACGTCATTTGGGACTCCACCCGCACCGCGGAAATCGGAGCCTCCGGCACGCCCGGAAACATCACCCTGCAATCCAACATCACCGTCGCTGGTCTTCGTTTCCGCCCCGTCAGCACCACCACCCGCGCCTACTCGATCGTCCCTGGCAGCGGCTCGCCCGTGCTCAGCATCGCGAGCGGCGGCATCATCGAACTCGACGACGCCTCCAATCTCAGCACGCGCGCCATCGTCATCTCCGCCAACCTCGCGGCCAACAACCTCGTCATCACCAAAGCCAACGCCGGCAGCAATGGCTTCCTCGGATTCAGCGGAAACAACAGCGGCCTCAGCGGCACCCTCACGCTCGATGGCACCAATGGCGGCATCTTGCTCACCGCCGGCAGCCCGGGCGCGCTCGGCACGGCCGAAATCATCGTGGAAAGTGGCTCAACGCTCGATGTGAATGCCGCCACCACCTTTGACAACAACCTCAGTCTTGGCGGCACCGGCCTCGGCGGACGCGGTGCGCTCCGCGTCTTCAACAACATCAACGCCACCTTCACCGGCAACATCGCACTCACCGCCGCCACGCGGCTCCAAGCGGAAACCGGCGCGACAGGCACCATCTCCGGCTCGATCGCCGGCGATTTCGGCATCGATAAAACCCTGGCCGGCACACTCATCCTTGCGGGTGAGAACTCGTTCACTGGCAGCAGCAACATCTCCGGCGGCACCTTGCGCCTCACCGACGGCTCGGGCCTCGGCACCCCCACCGCAGGCACCACGATCGCCAACGCCGCCACCCTCCAACTCACCGGCGGCATCACCTGCCCTGAGCCTTTGACCCTTCTCGGCAACAACACCGCAGCCAACGCCTCGCGCGTCGTCAACGTGAGTGGAAACAACACGCTCTCCGGCAACATCACCCCTTCGTCAGGCGGCACCAACCACGGCTTGATCAGCAACGCGGACAAACTCACCGTCGCCGGAACCATCGCGCCGAATGTTTCCGGCACCCGCGCCTTCTATCTCCGCGGCGCAGGAAATGGCGAAATCACCGGCGCATACAACAAAGGCAATGCCACCACCGCACCGCTCTTCAAGGAAGGCACCGGCACCTGGACACTCTCCGGCACCAACAGCTTCAATGGAGTCACCACCATTTCCGCAGGAACCCTTCAAATCGGCAACGGCGGCACCACCGGTCGCCTCACCGCCACCTCCGGCATTGCCAACAACGCCAGCCTCATCATCCACCGCAGCGACGATTTCACCCAGGCCACCGACCTCGGCGCGGGCGCGGTCATCAGCGGCACCGGCTCTCTCACCCAGGCCGGCACCGGCACCACCACGCTCACCGCGCTCAACACCTACTCCGGCGATACCAACGTCAACGCCGGCACGCTCTCGCTCGGCCAAGTCAATCCCTCCAACGAAGGCTCCACCGTCCGCATCGCCGCCGATGCCACACTCGACCTCGCCTTCACCGGCACCGATGTGGTGGACAAGCTCTTCATCGACGGCATCCAGCAACCCGCCGGAAACTACACCGCCGCCCACCCCTCCGCCGTCTTCACCGGCCCCGGCACCCTGCAAGTCACCAGCGGCACGCCGGGCTTCCCGCTATGGATCGCCAGCACCGGCCTCACCGGTCCCGACGCGGCTGCCACGGCAGATCCGGACAAGGACGGTTTGCCCAACCTCATCGAGTTCATCCTCGCGGGACAACCGAACCCCGCCAACCCCTCCGCCGATTCCAGCGACCTCGCCCCGGCCATCACTCTTGAAACCTCCTATCTGGTCTTCACCTACCGCCGCAGCGACCTCGCTTCAAGCGCTCCCGGCATCTCGATCCGCGTCGAACATGGCTCCTCACTCACCTCATGGAACCAGGCCATTCATGGACAAAACGGGGTCCTCATCACGACCAGCAATGACGGTTTCGCCCCCGGCATCGACCGCGTCGAAGTCCGCATCCCTCGCCCCGCGACCGGATCACCGCCGTGGTTCGCACGCTTGACCGCTTCCACCCCGAACTGAGCGGCGAACAGGAGGCTGCACACAACTTCAAGCTACCATTCGAACCTAACATCATCTATCTCATCACCACTTTCCCATGACTTCTTTGCCATGACTCCCTATCGACTGCTCCTGCTTGCCACCGGTTTCCTTTGCACTTCGATGATCGCCCACTCGCAGGCGAAGCTCGCCGCCACGCAGGTGGGTTCCCGCATCGATGTGACGGTGGATGGGAAATTCTTCACCAGCTACCGCTTCGCCGCCGATGAGAAATACCCGTTTTTCTTCCCGGTAAACGGCCCATCCGGTGCCTCGGTGACGTCGATGCGCAACGGCGAGTATCCACATCACAGCTCGCTGTTTTTCGGCTGTGACAAGGTCAACGGCGGCAACTATTGGCAGGAAGGACTCGATCGGGGGAGGATCGTTTCCAAAGGACCGGTGATCGAAACCGCCTCCGGCAAGGAAATCATCATCCGCGATGCTTGCGACTGGACCCGGCCGGATGCGCCGCAACCGCTTCGCGACTCCCGCCGCATTGTGATCACTGCGCCATCGCCACAGTTGAGGCAGATTGATTTCACCATCACCTTGGAAGCACTGGAGAACGTCACCATCAGCAAGACCAACCACTCGCTTTTCAGTGCCCGCATGGATCCGGATCTCACCCCGGTTTTCGGCGGCACCATGATCAATGCCGAGGGGGCGCTTGGCGAAAAAGGCACCTTCGGCAAACCATCGCCATGGCTCGCCTGTTTCGGAGCCCGGGATGCGAAGACGACGGAAGGCTTGGCGATCCTCCAGCATCCCGCAAATCCGGGATATCCTTCTCCTTGGTTCACTCGGAACTATGGATTTCTATCACCCACACCCATGTTCTGGCCAAGCAATGACAAGGAAACCCTCATCGCCAAAGGCGCAAAGCTTCAGCTTGGATACCGCGTCATCGTTTTTTCCGGCACCACCGAAACCGCAGGCATCGCCGCGGCCTTCCAACAATACTCGGCCTCACCGCTCGTTGCGATTCCCTGACCCGGGAAATCCATGCTGCCAGCGGAGATTCCTGAGAGATCCCCGGCTCTGCGGCAGACTCTTCTTCAAGAACCCATCACGAACCCAACCACCAAGCACACCTCGATGAACCCCATCGCCACCACCCGCCGCCGCTTCCTGATGTCCGCCGCCGCTGCGGGCGCACCGCTCATCCTTCCATCACGCGTCTTCGGACAAAACGCTCCCAGCAAACGTGTCACCATCGGCATGATCGGCTGCGGCCGCTGGGGCAGCAAGGTGAACCTCGATCCGCTGCTCGCCATGGATGACGTCAGCGTCGTCGCCGTCAGCGATGTGGACTCATGGCGCATGAATTTCACGCAGCAGAAAATCAACGACCATTATGCGAAGTCCGCCGCCTCCGGCTCCTACAAAGGCTGCAAGGCGTATGGCGATTTCCGCGAAATGCTGGCAGACCCCGGCATCGACGCGGTCATGGTTTCCACCTGCGACCACTGGCACGTTCCAGCCGCCCTTGCCGCCGTCCGCGCGGGAAAGGACGTTTCCGTGGAGAAACCCATCTCGCTGAGCATCGAGGAAGGCCGCCTGCTCGCCAGCGAGGCCAAGCGCCTCAACCGCATCACCCGCAACGACAGCGAGTTCCGCGGCAATCCCCACATGCGCCTCGCCGCCCAAGCCGTACTCAACGGCCGCATCGGAAAAATCCTCAAAATCCGCACCACCGTCCCTGCTGGCGACGTCACCGCCCCACCCGTCACCACCACCGATCCCATCCCGAAAAGCCTCAACTTTGACATGTGGCTCGGCCCCTGCCCCGAGGAACCCTACATCCAACGCCGCGTCCACGATCCGGAAAAATTCGACCGCCCGCACTGGATGCGCGTGCTCGGCCATTGCGAAGGCATGATCACCAACTGGGGCACCCACCTCAACGACATCGCGCAGATGGCACTCGGCACCAACGAATCCGGCCCCGTCTGGATCAAGGCCAAGAAATGGGACCTCCCACCCAAGGAAAACCTCTGGAACGTGCTCGTGGACTTCGATGTGGACTACCGCTACGCCAACGGTGCCGAGCTCAACTACAAGGTCGGCGGCAAGGAAGTTTACATCGAATTCGAAGGCGAGGAAGGAACCATCAAGGCCTGGTACATGGGCAAACCTGATCCGAAAGGACCGGACGTCGAAGTATCCGATCCCAAGATCCTCGCCGGCCTCGACAAAGCCCCGATCCAACTCCCCAAATGGGGCGACAAGGAAGACTTCATACGCTGCATCAAATCCCGCGAGCGCACCATGCAGGACGCGGAAGTCGGCCACCGCACCTGTTCCCTCTGCCAACTCGGCCATATCTCGGTCCAGCTCGACGGCCGCGAAATCACCTGGGACCCCGCCACGGAAAAATCATCGGACCCCGA
>JALOTR010000061.1 GCA_025457805.1 Akkermansiaceae bacterium
ATGAAATCCATCGCAATCCTATTCTTACTGCTCTCATTCGCAAGCGCCGCTGCCCCCGAGGGCGGCTTGCCAGTCACTCCGGCAGAACCCACCGCATTCACGTTTGTCAGTGATGGTCCGCAACAAGCGCTCGCCAAAGTGGTGCCTGTTGTCGGCCAGTCGTTTGAAAATTCCTGGCGCATCGATGTCCTCGCGCAGCCGCCGAATCCATGGAAAGTCCAACTCGTCACGCGCTCTGCCGCGCCCGTCAAACGCGGCGATGTCCTCTGGGCACGCTTCTTCCTCCGCTGCACCGCCAGCCGGCAGGAAAGCGGCGAGGGCCGCCTGACGCTGGTGTTCGAAACTACCGATGAAAAACATGACAAGTCGATCGATCTAACGGTCGGTGCGGTCAAGGACTGGAAGGAATTCAACTTTCCCTTCACCTGCCGCCATGACCTGCCGGCGGGCGGCGCACAAATCGCACTGCGCGCCGGCTTCCGCCCGCAGATACTCGAAATCGGGGGTTTTGAAATCCTCAACTACGGCACTTCCCGCAAACTAACCGATCTGCCACGCACCCGCGAAGACTACCCCGGCCGCGAAGCGGACGCACCATGGCGCAAGCAGGCCAACGAACGCATCGAAAGAATCCGCAAAGGAAATTTCCGGGTGCAATTCAAAGATGAAGAAGGCAAGCCACTCACCGGCACCAAAGTGAAATACGCGCTGCGTCGCCATGGTTTCGGCTTCGGTTCCGCCATCGATAGCTCAGTGCTGTTAGGCGAGGGGCCGGACTCGCAACGTTACCGCGAAACCATCGACAAGTATTTCTCCCGGGTCGTTTACGAAAACGAATTCAAATGGCATACATGGGAACGCCACGGCGCGGCTGAGCATGCCCGCAGCCTGAAATCCATCGACTGGTTCGCCAAGCGCGGCATCGCCATGCGCGGCCACGTGCTGGTCTGGCCAAGTTGGCAGTATCTCCCGCAGTCAGCCCGCGCCCTGCGAGACGATCCCGCCGCCCTGCGCAAGCACACCGACCAACACATCCGCGACATGGTCGGCCGCACCCGTGGACGCTTCACCGATTGGGATGTGATCAACGAACCCTTCGCCCACAACGACCTGATGAAAATCCACGGCGACGATGTGATGGTTGAGTGGTTCAAGGCGGCCCATGAAGTGGATCCCGAGGTGAAACTTTTCCTTAACGACTACGCAGGCCTCGCCAACGAGGGTCTCGACACGCCGCACAAGGATCACTTCGAGAAAACCACGCGCTTCCTCATCGACAAGGGCGCGCCGATCCATGGCATCGGCCTGCAATGCCATTTCGGCTGGTCGGTTACGCCGCCGGAGCTCGCCTTGAAGGAACTCGACCGCTGGGGCGCGCTCGGCCTCGAAGTACAAATCACCGAGTTCGACGTGGAGACCACCGATGAGGAATTGCAAGCCGACTACACCCGCGATCTTCTCACGCTCGCTTTCAGTCACCCGTCGGTCACCGCCATCATGATCTGGGGATTCTGGGAAGGCCGCCACTGGAAGCCAGACGCCGCCTTGTGGCGGCGCGACTGGTCGATCAAACCTAACGGAAAAGTCTGGACCGATCTCACGATGCGCGAGTGGGCTACCAGCGGCGAGGCGGTCACCGACGCCGATGGCTGGATTTCCTTCCGGGGTTTCCATGGCACCTATACACTCGATATCGAAGAAAACAGCCAGCCAGGGACGACCGAGGTCGCACTCGACACGGCACAACCCACCGCCATCGTTCATTCGACCATAAGATCCAACTAACAACCATCATGAAACGCAGGGAATTCATTCGCAACACCGGTGCCGCTCTTGGTGCCGCCGCCTTCACCCCTCCCTTCGGCGCATCCGCCGCGACAGAGAACGGCCCCGTGCTCACTCCGACTGCCGAGATCGAGAAACGGGTGCTCGCCGCCCGGCCATCGCGCGGCGGCCGCATTCCGGCCGATTTCGCCAAGCGCTTCGGAGCCACCCATTACGACGGTCGCTATCATTTCACCGATAAGCCATACCTCATCGAAGGCGCAGAAAAAATGCACGAGCTCGGCATGGGTGTGGCGAAGTTCTGGCTGCATGAGGACGATCTGCCGGGATACCGCTACAACAGTGACTGGGGCATTCCGCTCGACGGGCCAATGGTGGATATACTAAAACACCCGTATTTCCGCGAAGCCTTGGCGGTGCCATTTTCCACCATCTTCCTCGAGGTCTTCCCCCTGACAGGATCCAAAACCACCTTCTTCGACACCGACAGCGACTACAAAAACGAGGAGGAGCAGTTCCATGAAGTCGCTGCCTATCTGCTCGAGACTTATGGCGAGCGTGACGTCACGTTCATCATCCAGAACTGGGAAGGCGACTGGGCGTTCCGGCACAACGACCGCGACACTTGGGAACAAACACCGGCCGACGTCGTCGAGCGCCGCGCGGTGTTGTTCGCCCGGTTCCTCGCCGCCCGTCAGCGTGGTGTCGAGCGCGCCCGCAAGGAAGCCGGACCGGTCAAATGCCGTGTCCTCCACTGTGCCGAAGTGAATCGCGTGATCGACGCCACCCGCGGCATCCCCACCGTGATGACCCACGTTCTGCCACGCGTGGCCGTGGATCTTGTTTCCTGGTCTTGCTACGACGGCCTCGATAGCCCCGTGAAACTCTGGCAAGGCATCGAAATGCTCCGACACTACATGCTTCCCAGCCCCGCACTTGGCGGCAAACAAGTCTTCATCGGCGAGATCGGCGAACCGGAAAACATCCCTAACAAAAACGAAAAAGGCGTGGTGGATCTGTGGGACCGCTCCATGGCCGTCTGCCTCGCCCTCGACATCCCGTGGATCGTCCACTGGGAACTCTTCTGCAACGAACCCAACGACGGCACCAAGCCCGACCGCCGCGTGCGGAAAATGGAGGAGCTCAAGGGATTCTGGTATGTCCGCCCCGATGCATCGCTCGGCTGGGGTGGGCGCTACCTCGGCAGCCTGCTTAAGCACGCAGGCAACACTCTGCCAGAGGATCAAAGGTAGTGGCCGCGGCGGCACTCCTGGGTGACCCAGTCGCTGCCGTGGGGTCACCCAGAGGCTCCCAAATCGGCAAACGAGGGTTCTCGCCGGAAGTCTGCCAGTTTGGGACCCGGAGTGATGTTTGAACCTATGAAGAAAAATGAACCGCTGCTAAACGCAGATGGACACTGATGTTAAGAATCATATTTGAAATCGGGCATTGACCCTCTGAGAGGGTGGCTTTTCATCACTTCTCTATGATTGTCGGCGTGATTCCGCGTCCATCAGCAGTTCAATTTTCCTCATTAGGTTAAAGGTTGTCCCTTGGGCACATCCAGTCTCTCGAACCCGATTCACGTGAATCGGATGAAATCGAGGGAGCGATTATGGTTTTTCCGCATCGATGCGGGCCTTGTCGGCTTCGGCTTTGGCATCGGCCTTTTTCTTGTCTGCTTCGATCTGGGCTTCGGTTGTTTTGACTGACTGTTCAATGCGGGCCTTCTGCATATCCGCATTGTTATCGACGCGTTCCTGTGCGCGGTCGCCGGCAGCCTGGGTGGCGTCCTTGGTTTCTTCCAAAGCTTCCTTGGTAGCGTCCTTGCGGTCCTCGACTGCTTGTTTCCGCTCGTTGCAGCTTGTCATGAATCCTGCGGCGATTGCGATGGTGGTGATTAGATGAATTTTCATAGTCATGTCGGTTGTTGTTAGATAATCCGCCAGGCCCGGACGGAGAATGTGTTGAAATCATTCGTGGGCCTTGATTGCATGATGAATCTAATCCGATCTGTGTTGATGTCCAATAATCGTTGGGTTGCAAGGTGCACGATGGAGATTGCATTTTGCGCCATGCAAACAGATATCTATCAAAAAAGAATCCCGGCCATCCAATGGCCGGGATCTTCGGGGTAATCGCTGTGAAATGACTGAAGATATCAGTTCTTGATGGGACGCAGGTGGTTTCGTTTCATGAGCCGGACGATTTGGCCCGGCAGCAGCGCGCCTTCGAAAACATGGAGTTCATCCAAGTCGCCTTCGAAATAGAATGTCCTCTTGCCATCGCGATTGCCGAGGTGGCGGCCGATGGTGAGTGGCTGGGCATCTGCGGAGCGGGTATCCGTATTGATGCGCTGCTGGCGGCGGCCGGTGAGGGTTTCGAGTTTGCCATCCACATAAAGACGAACGTGGGTGGCGACGTTGGCCCGAGGTCCGCCCAGGAAAACCACGGCAAGGTGATGCCAGCGGCCATCACGCAGGTCGGTGGAGCCGACGACCGAACCGTCGCCGAACTCGACTCTTGGAGCGCCGATATTGCCTTGGGTCTTGTTCGGGTTCCACGCAAGTTGCCACTTGGCGGAAGAACGATCCACACCCCATGCGATGATCCCGTTCGGAGAAACCCCGTTGTTTCCTTCCCGAGGCGGGATGCAGACCCAACAGGCGACTGTTCGCGCATGGGATCCACCCACACCGGGATACGTGGAGTGAGCGTAAGTCCCTTCCCCATCGAAGTGGATTGCCATGCCGAAGGGTCCCTCGAGAAGCTCCGGCAGGGTATTGCGGTCATGCTTTTGCAATTGAAGCAAGTGGCCGCGGGTGGAATCGGTGGTGAAATCCGCATCCCATGAATCGAATGCCCAGTGGACCGAGGGCGGAATTTTCGGGACGCTCCGGCTGGGTCTCGATGGCTTGTCATCGCGGAAACGAATCGGAGTCATACTGCCTTGGGAAAGCCTAACCGCTTCATTCTGGCGGAGGATTCTCGGTTCCCGGACCGCCGTTCTGCCGGTCGCTGCGACTTCCACCTCACCTTCGATCACGTGGAGGTCGGTTTCCCTGTCATCACGCACTTCGAGTGAAAATGCGGTGCCGAGGTCGCGGACATAAGATGTGGGAGTGTGAATCACGAACCCGCGAGCCTGTTCCGGAACATAGGCCGAAGCGCGTCCGGCATCGAGGCGGGATTTGGCCTGGGACTCTAACAGAAATTTCGCGGGTCCTTGCAAGGTGACTTCCGCTCCGGTATCAAAAGTGATGGAAGCCAGTCCGCGATCCAATTTCAACATGCCGCCCGATAGCCGCATGCCGGTGCTCAGCAGATGATCGCCAAAACGGCCGCTTGCATCTTCCAGTGAAGTGATCACCGCGAGGGTGATCTGATCGTCATCGATGCTTGTTTCCAAAGTCTGCAAGGCATCGGAGGGTTGCAGGATCTTCCATGCCAAGGTTGATGCAAGCGCGATGCTGGCGGCGATGGAAACCGGGATCCACCAGCGCCTTGGCCGGATCGATGGGGATTCGATGGAAGCGGAGTTTTCCAATGGAGCGAATTCGCAGGCGAGCATGCCTTCGAACATCATGGTGCGGATATAAGTGCGGCGTGCCTCGGGATCGCAACGGAGCGTATCGTTGAGAATGATATGATCGGCTGCGGTAGCATCGCCACTGAGGATGGCGTCCAAGGTGTCCTCAAAAGGATCGCGGCAGGAGGGTGGTGGGGAATCGCTCATCGGATTCAGGTGTTGGATTCGGATGCGAGCTGGCGCTCGATGCATGACCGCAAGGTGCGGCGGATGCGCAGCAGGACTTGTTTCAGTGCATCGCGGGTGCGGCCGAGGCGACCGGAAATCTCCGCGAGGCTCTCACCGGATTGGTAGTGGGCGAGAAGGATGGATGTGTCACCGGGAGGGAGCTTCTGAAGACAGGATTTGAGGGCGAGATTGCGGTCTCCGAACTCTTCGAACGGTTCGACGGCTTCTTCGGCAATCAGATCCAGCACATCCGATTCGAGGGTCACCAGTCCGGCACGTTGGACCCGTTTGAGGTGGGCCATCGTTTGCCAGTAGGCGATCCTGAATGCCCATGCGCGGAAATTTGTCCCCGCCTCAAATTCGGAAACCTTGCGACAGAGGACGAGGTTGGTCTCCTGAAGAATGTCCTGAGCCGCCACACGATTGGGATGAATGGTGAGGATGTAGGCATAAAGCGCCGCCTGATGGCCTGTGATCAACAGGACAAATTCCGATTCGCTGAGATTCCTGACTGACATCGTTGTTCAAAAAATCCGTGTTGGACAATGCTTGCGCTCGCCGTGACTCATTGGATCGCATCGAGTGCCATTGCGGCGGCCTTGGACACGGTTTCGGAGGGATGGTCCTTCAAGGGGATGAGCATATCTTTTGCCGCAGCCGCTTCCTTTGCATGAAACAAACATCCCATGGCTGCCCAGTAGAGAAGGACCTCCGAACGTGAACCAAGTGCCTTGACGAGGTCCGGAGAGAAATCCTTCGCAGTGGCTGCAAATGCAAGGTTCACCCATTCCGGATGTTGTGGGAGATGTTTTTCCACATGTTCGTGAAGGGTTGTGGTTTTCAATATCTCCGGCCACATAGTCTCAGGGATGACTCCTGAATCCCGGGTCTCCTTCATCTTGTGGCTGAGTTGATTCCTCATCATCTCAAGCTGACTTTGGTGGGCGGCCACTTCTGCGAGATTCCGGATTTCCCAGGGGTCGGAATCGAGATCATAGAGATACTCGACCGGACGCGGAATTTTCCACAACTCGGCGGTGTGTCCCTGAAGTTTTCCATCTGCCGCCGCGCGCTGCCATGCCTTCCATGAGGGTTGTCCGAGGGGATACTCGCAGTAGGGAGCGCCAGGAAGGTGTGGCGAAAAGCAGCGGATATATTTCCAGCGCCCATTGGTGATCGCCCGCCGCATTCCGGGGGATTCGTCGAAGCGGTCTGCAAAGAGGAACACCGATTCGTCTTCGGGTGGTGATTTGCGATGTTTTCCAAGAAAGGCACGTCCTTGCATCGAGCCGGGAGTGGGCATTCCGCAGATCGACAACAAGGTCGGTGCCAGATCGACGAAAGATACCATTTCGCCCACCGCTTGACCGGGTTTGAAAGGGGAAAGATGTCGCCATTTTTCCGGGAGATGGATGATCAATGGAACGCGGACTCCGGTATCCTGCAGATATCGTTTTCCTCTGGCGGTGGCTCCACCGTGATCCGAGTAGTAGAATACAATTGTATCTTCGGCGAGTCCACGTTCCCGGAGTTCCTTCAGGATTCCGCCTGCTTGTTTGTCCATCGCGGTGACACAATCATGATAGATAGCCGTGTCTTCGCGAAACTCCGGCAAATCCGGCTGGTGAGGTGGAAGTTGGAGGGTCTTTGGATCCAGGCGGGGCGGATCCGGAATCACTCCGCCCTTCCGGTTTCTCTGCACCACATCGGGGAACAGGTTGCTTTCATGGGTGATGGTGAGGTTGAAGATGGCGAAGAACGGCTTGCCGGGAGGGCGGTTCTTATAGTGCGCCTTGCCACTGCAATCGTCCCAGATGGAGGCATCGTTGCCCTTGAAGTTGTAGTCGGTCTTCGAGTTGTTCGTGCAATAGTATCCCATTTCACGCAGATAGCTGGCATGCCCTTTGAAGCTGGCGGGTATGGGGTAACGGCTGCGCATGTGCTGGGTGCCCTGGGTAACGGCATAGGCTCCATTGAGAATGGTGGATCGCGCTACGGCACACACCGGTCCATTTGAATACGCATGGGTGAACTTGAGGCCACCCGCTGCCAGTGAATCCAGCACGGGAGTGGATGCGTCCTTGTTTCCATAACATGCAAGCCAGTGGGAGGCATTGTCCTCGCTGGTGATCCAGAGGATGTTCGGACGCTCGTCCGCATCTCCGGGAATGATGAGCAGGCTAAAGACCGAAAGCAGGGCAAAGGAGAGTTTTTTCATGGAAATCGGTTGAGATCGTTGGGTTTGTCCGCGGAATGAAGCGGGGCGATGGCCAGGCAGGTGAGGACCAATGGGACAAAGGATTTCATGGGCGGCAGGACCTTAGTAGGGCTGGGGGCTTGTTGACGATCATGGATTTCATGAGGAATAGCCCGGGCCGCTCCAAAGTGAGGAACAAAATGGCGCCACGGCTCAAACCGCGTGCAGGCCGAGTCTGGCACAAATCTCATCCAGAACTTGTTCCAAGCTTCCCTCGATGGAAACCGTGATGCCTTCGAAGTCTGCGGGTTCCTCCAAGGTGGCCAGTTGGCTCGCGAGCATTCCGCTTTTCATGAAGTGAGATTCACGCAGCTCCAATCGCCGTTGAAGCGTGGCGGAATCTCCCTTGAGGTAAACCAAGGCCACCCCGGGAGTGCCGAGACCAAGCTGTTTCCGGTAATGGGCCTTCAGCGCCGAGCATGCGAGCAGGGCCAGTTTCCCCGGAGGAGCGGGATCCACGACCTCCTCGCGCATGCGTTTCAACCATGGGGCACGGTCCTGATCATTCAGCGGTTGGCCGGATGCCATCTTCGCGATGTTCCCGGGCGGGTGGTAGGCATCCGCATCGTGAAAACATCCGCCGAGACGTTGTGCAAGATGGGCTCCCACGGTGGACTTTCCCGCTCCTGCCACGCCCATGATGATGATGACCCTCACATCTTTCATATCCTCAGAGCAGCTTGCAAGGACCGGACGCAAGAGGCAAGGCGGGATCAACGGTGGGCGAAATGCATCATTTTCACGTGATATGCATCTTCCGGGTGCCACTGGTCGCGTGAGTGAAGGTGGCAACCTGCTGATACTGAGCGTTCGGTGAAGCGGGCAGATGATCCGCACGTTGCGTGCTTGAGGTATCCTGGCTGAAGCCCTCCGTCGCCATCATCGCCATATCCATCCCGGCGTTGTTCACGAAACCCCATCACTCATCCCAACCAACATGAAATCCATGATTCACCAAATAGGAAACGACACAGTCCGCTTGAAGGACGACATGCAGGCACTACTGCAAGCCACCGCCCACATCGCTGACGAGCATGTGGTGGAGGCTCGCAAAAAACTCAATGATTCGCTTTCCGAGGCGGATGAAATGCTCGACCGGCGTCTGCGCCAAACGCGGCAGTTTGTGAAAAAGCATTCCTGCGAAACCGCGATGATCGCTGCCGCCGCTGGAGCCGTGCTTGCATGGCTATTCTTCCGGCGGGATCATTGACGAGATCATCCGTCTCCAGGAATTGAAATTCCGCGAATGAAATGCCGTGTGTTGCCTCGCAGCACACGGCATTTCTATTGACCACAAATGCGTGCATTTCAATCCACCATTCCATAGGAGTCGGGCGTAATGCAGCGCTGGGGAACGTCCTGAAGACGAGCCCCGTGTTGCAAGCTGTTGCCGGTGACGGAGTTCCGGCTTGAGGTGGGATGCGGCATGATCCCTGCGAAAAGAGATATCATGAAAAATCCAAGGACTTTCCGCAGCCTTCATCTTGCGGCTCTATTGTTTGTCACCGGACTCGGCGGATCCCATTTTGTGAGCCCACTCCATGCACAGGAGAACGGGATGGAGGAG
>JALOTR010000062.1 GCA_025457805.1 Akkermansiaceae bacterium
GACCGAATTGAATTGGCGGGCCATCAAATCGAATTCATTACCGACTAAGTACCGGTGTGTGCAAGCTTTGACTCTCCTGCCCCTACTACGCAAAAGCATAGGCCCTTGAGGAGGAAAGTTTTTTGCTTGCAGTTGAATGTCCTTGTGCGACATAAACAAACAGCAAAATCCGCACAGTTTTTGATGAGAGCCCACGGGATTTATTGCTCGTCAGGTGACCCAACAAGTGTTTAGCTGGGAAACAATGAAACCCGCGCTCCAACTTGTGGCGGCATTACGCGATCGCGTAGGTAGGGAAACCTTGGTTCGTGGGAAGGAACTTGATAATCAGGAAGCGTTGAATGCCTCCTTCCTCCCCTCTAAAATTTTCGTGCTCGTTCTGGCCGCTTGCGCCGTGTGGGTGGTGATTTTGACCGCCGCCTTCCTGTTTTTCACAGGCTACGGTGTGAGTGCGGGTTGGATCTTTGCAGGAGCCATCCTCACAGCGCTGGTTTGCTGGTCGGGCCTGATGATCCGCGAACTCCGCCAGGCATTGGATTACAATGAGCCGGAGGATTCCGAGATGGACGATTGTGAATTGTTTCTCGGCCATGAACCCACCATGGATTGCCGGAAAAACCAGGATCGCATGGGCAATCGGCTGCCATTCCGTGCCGTTCACCCGGTCAATGGCGAACGTTGTCCCGGGCTGAGCTGCGAAGTCCGGCCGAAACGGCGGGACCGCTCGAAATCATCGGGGCCGATCTGAGAGCGCCGGAGCCTTGCTGGGTTCAGCTTTTTTCGACTCTGAGGGAACATTTTTCCCGGCCACCCCATTCGATTGCCATTGGTCCTTCGGATCCAACACCGTTTTGGCCCCCGCTCCATTGAGCCATGAGAGGGCCTCGGGTTTTCCCTTCAACTGAGCGTCCCAGAAGGCAGTGCCAAGGGCGAGGATGGCGCGGTGGTAGCGGGTGTTTTCGATGGTTTTCCCGCGCAGGTTGCGTTGGCCGAAGTCCATGTGGTCGGCGCCGTCAAAAACGACCTGCCAGGCGGGTGCCTGCTTGAGATGGGGGAAAACCTTGAGGCGATCCGCCGGGGTTTGTTTGCCGATGGGGCTATCGTCGAGCGTGCCGGTCATCAGGAGGCAGGGAATCCGGATCTGGCCGAAAGCGACTGCCGGATCGCCCATCGCCGGCGGCCCCGGGCTCATCATCAGGGCGGCGCTGATTCGCGGTTCGGTGAAATTCACCCGGACCATGGGAAACTTCTGCCCGGCGACGGATTGCGTGGTGTTGGCCCCGAAAGAGTGGCCGGACATGCCGATTTTTTCGAGATTCAGCCGTTGATGAAGCGGGTGGCCGGGTTGGGCGTTCCATTGGGTGAGAGTGTCGATCACAAAGGAAATGTCCCCTCCCCGCGCGGTGACATTGGCGAAGGAGGCGGCCTGCTTCATCGCGGTCATGCGCTGGAGGGCGGGTTTGGATTTCCAGACGGATTCGTCGCTGCCGGGATGTTGAACGAACACCACGACGTAACCCCGCCCCGCCCAATGATTTCCGAGGTAGGGGTTGTTGTCGCGGGAGCCACCGAGCCCGTGGGAAAACAGAATGACAGGAGCCGCTGCCTTGGATTCTGGAAAATAGACGCGCAGCGGCAGGGTGCGCTCGCGTTTGGCATCGGTCGTCTCGAAGGTTTGGGAAACGATCGGGACTGCGCTGACTTTGAGCGGATCGTAGGAAATCGGCTTCTCCGCCCGCAAGTTGGAGAGCAGCAACAATGGCATCAGCAACAGGCAGGGGGCGTGCTTCATGCAAACTGGAACCACCGCAGCGGCGGAAAGTTGCCGATTTGGGAAATCGCGATCAGTTCCGCATTTCCGCAAAGAAAAAGCGGCCCGACTGATCATCTCTTCGGAAAACCCATTAACCTAAGAGCATCTCAGTCGGACCGCCTAGTGTGTCGCGACAGATCAAATTAAGCACCAGCCGTGCCAAGAAATGAGATTCCTTTCGGAAATTCGAAATTTTTCTCATCGGAGCGTTCCGGCATCCACTCACTGGGCACGGAGCGTTTCCAAATAGGCTTCCAGTGCCGTGGCGCAGGTTCGACGCACCGACTCGCCCGGGCTTGCCTTGGTGGTGACGGTGAATCCGGAAAAAACCGCCACATAGAAGGCTGCTTCGGCTTCCGGTTGAATCGAGCGGTGGATCCAGCCGGCGGCTTTTCCGCGCTCCAGGAGTGAAGAAATGGCAGACTTCCATGCAGAAAATACCGCATCCAGGGCAGCGGCGAGCACTGGATCCGCGGCGGCGGTTTCGGCCGTGATGGCGACCAGGGTGGAGGTGGCATCGTCGGGTTGGAGTTCCATGCAGCGGGCGCGGGACAGGCTGCGGAAGGCGTCCAGAGAAGCAACGCCGCCGAGCGGAGTAAGCCAGAGCGACTCCATGGCGGCAGCGAGCGAGTCCGTGGCCCAGGCGACTGCGAGCGAGCGCTTGTCCGGATAATGATGAAACAATGCCCCCTTCGTAAGCCCGGCGCTGGCGACGATGGGGCCGAGACCTGCGCCGGAGTAGCCTTTTCGGGAAAACTCACTGCCGGCAGCCTCCAGAATGGCACTCCGGGTTTGGACAGGCTGTTTTTTCCGCTGCTTCATGGAGAATCCCATACCGACCTCACGGTATGAACGCAAGCAGGATGTGGAGCGCGAGAAATGAGAATCCTCTCAGTAACCGTTTGCCAGCTTGGAAACCAGCGCCTCGCCGGCGCGTTCGAGCGCTTCGGGCAGGGCGTTGTTGCGGGCGGTTTGCAGATTGGAGGAAACGAAGAGCTGGCTGCTGCCCGATGACACGCCGGAAGCCAGCACCTTGGTGGGATCGCGCGCATCGCGGAGCGTCCATTGGATGGTGGCGGTGTTGGAAAGTTCTTCGGGCAGCAGCGTATCAAGACGCGTGCCGCGGATGGCGGTGTATTTGATTTCCCGGAGGTCGCCCTCGAGAATGGCATCCGCTTTGTCGAGTGTGCTGATCCGATAGGTTCCGTCCTGCACAATGGCATTGGCCACGGCCGAGGTGGCCACGGCTTCGGCCCGGGGGTGGAGGGTGGAGTTGGCAAACATCGGGACGTTGATGCTTTTGACCTTCGCCAGCGATGGAGGCTTCACGCCGCCGAGTTGATACCCTGCGCAGGAAACGCAGACAAGCGACACAAGCAGGGCGGGGATTTTCACGATCGGGAAGTGAGAAAATTGAAGGGATCCGGCAAGTTCACTCGCCGAGTTCCTTGAGGCGGGCCTTGGATTTTTCGTGGAGCGTGCCGGAACCGGTGCGTTTCACGATATCGCGATAATAGACTTTGGCGGCCTCGGTTTTGCCGGTTTTGAGATAGAACTCCGCGATATCAAAGGAGCGCTGGAGGTCCTTGCCACCGAGGTTGGCCAGCAGCTTGCGGGCCTCCGCATTGCGGGAGTGGCCGGGATATTGGATGAGGTAATCGTTGAAGGCTTCGCGGGCGAGATCGACGTTGGCTTGGTTCTGATTTCCCCGCTCGGCATCGATCATGAGGATGAGTCCGACGCGGAACAGCGCTTCCGGAGCCTCGCTGCTTTCCGGTTGTTCCGCGACGAGCAAGCGGTAAGCGGCGATGGCTTCCTTGGTTTTCTTCTTCGATTCGTAGAGCTGGCCAATCGTGAACTGCGCCTTCGAAGCCGCCTTGGACTTGGGCGCATGACCGCGCACTTTGGTGAGCATGTCCACGGTCTTATCAAGCGGGAGCTTCATCTTGAGGCCGAGGAAACTGGATTTCACATCCCCATCCGCCGCAGACTGGGCCATGGCCGTCTGGCGGTTGAGGGCGGTCATGTAGAGGTTGCTGCCCGGGTAGGTTCGGAGAAATTGATCATACGCCTCGAAGGCATCCTCGATCTCGCCCTGCTGCTCCAGGATCTGCGCCTGCCGGAAACGCGCCTGACCCGCGGACGGGGCAAAAGGATAACGGGTGGCGGTGCGCTCATAGAGTTTGACGGCGCGGCCTTGTTTCCCGGCATCATCGGCAGCCTTGGCTTTTTGATAGAGCGCCTCGCCCTCGGAGGAGGCGGCTTGGGTATTTCCCGCAAGAATGGGCGTATCGGAATCGTTGCCACACGATGAGAGGAAAAGAGTGGCGACGGAGAGGCACGCGGAAGCGATCAACCGATGGGTCATGTGCGGAAGCATAGGGCGCGAACGGGCTTGGGAAAGTCCAAAAGAAGGCAGGCGGTGGATCATTTTCCGAGTTCGCCTGCGCGGCGCGTGGCGGCAGTGACGGCTTCGATCAAGGACGAGCGCAGACCGAGTTTTTCCAACTCCGCCAAACCGGCAATCGTCGTCCCGCCGGGAGAAGTCACCATGTCCTTGAGCACGGCGGGGTGCTCGCCGGTTTCCAACACCATGGCGGCCGAGCCGAAGACGGTTTGTGCGGCAAGCCGGATGGCATCGGCACGGGCCAGACCGTTGCGCACCCCACCATCGGCGAGGGCCTCGATGACCAGATAAACGTAGGCCGGCCCGCTGCCGGAAAGGCCGGTGACGGCATCCATCAGGCGCTCCGGCACTTCCACTGCGAGACCCACCGAGCCCAGCAGCATCTTTGCGGAGGCCGCGTCTTCCGGCGTAGCTCGGGTGCCGAGACAAAACGCCGCCGCGCCCTTGCCGACAAGTGCAGGGGTGTTCGGCATGGCCCGGATGACGCGGGTGGCGGGCGAGGCCGCCTCTTCCAAGGCCGCCAGCGTGATGCCTGCGGCGATGGAAATGACCAAACGCGGCGAGCCATCCGCAGCCAATGCCTGCAAGGCGGCGCGCACGTCGAGCGGCTTGGTGCAAAGCAGGACCACCTCACAGCCAGCCACGGCCGAGAGTGACTCCGAGACCGCCGCTCCCGTCGTGCGGGCGAAATTTTCCCTCGCTCCGAGATAAGGATCCACCCCGATGACATTCGCGGAATCGACACCACCCGATCGGATAGCCCCTTCGACGAGCGCGGTTCCCATTTTTCCACAACCAATGACGCCAAGCTTCATGGCCGGAGCTTATGACGGGACAAGCGGACCTTGCCAGCGTCATTTTGCTTGGACCCGGAGGGCGTGCGGCACCATGGTTCCGGCCATGAAGCAATGCCTGATCGCCGCTTGGATGGCTGGATTCGCCCTCCCCGCGCATGCCGCCCCGGAGAAAGCCGTGCCCGTCCCCGCTCTCGAACCGGATGCACCGGCCGGAGAGGGCGCGGAGGAAAAGGTGCCGGATGTGGAGGAGGCGATTCCTGCATCGGTCAAGGCCTTGAGCGAGCCCGTGTCCTCTTCGTTTCCGGGCGGGATCCGCATGGCCGTGAGCGCCGCCACGGAAAAAGCACAGGACCACGTCCTGCAAGGGCTCAATCACCTGCACGGCGGCTGGGAGTTTGAGGCCAGCCGCCATTTTGCCCACGCCATGCGCGAGGACCCGGAATGCCTGCTCGCCCACTGGGGCATGGTGATGTCCCTGCTCAATCCCTCCCCCGAGACCGGCCCCGCCCGCAATGCAGCCACCGACCGCATGCTCCGCCTCGTGGATGCCGGCCAGGGCACCGAACTCGAACGCGGTTATGCCTATGGCCTCATGAAATACATCGAGGAAGGCCCGGCAGGCGCAGCCTCTGCATTCCGCAAAGTGGCGGAACGATTTCCCAACGAAATGCAGGCCGCTGTTTTCGCCGCACTCTTCAACCGGGGCGGCTACGATCCTTCCGGCGATCCCACCCCTGACCAACTCAAGGCGGAAAAGGAACTGCTCGCACTCGTCGAGCGGCATCCCGAAAGCCCGGTCCCGCTCAACGCCCTCCTGCTCATCCGCGCCGAGGGCCCGGACCTCACCAACTCGCTCGATCTCGCGCGACAGCTTTGCCAGATGACGCCCGATTACGCACCCAGTTTCCACTTGCTCGGCCACTACGAATGGCGCTGCGGCCATCACGGCGCGGCGGCATCGGCTTTTGGCAGGGCCTCCACGTTTTTCCAAAAATGGATGAAGGAAAACAAGGCGGGCATCGCCGATTGCCCGGAATGGGCACGCGCCGAGTGCTACCGCATCGTTTCCATGGTCTCAAAGGGCGACTTCGATACCGCCTACGCCGCCGCCCGCCAAGTGGCCGCCACCCCGGTGCCCAAGGACCGACCCGGCTCGCCCGGTGCGCGCTTCCTGCTCTGGGACGTGAAAACCCTGCCCGCCCGCATCCTCGTCCATCGCGGCCTGCGGGGAAATGCGGATGAAGCCGCCGTTTCCCTCCCCAAGCCGGAGGAAATGGCCGAGTTCCGCAAACACTCGCTCGCCTACTGGTGGGTGGATGGCCTGCGCTTCGCCCTCGAAGCCCAAAGGCTCATCGATGCAGGAAATTTCGAGGAAGCCCGCAACGTGGTCGCCGCCCTTACCCAGCACGGCCAAAACATGTCCTCCACCCAATCCGCCGCCGTCGCCGGTGGGGAGCGCTCGCAGTGGATCCGCGGATTCCGCGCCCTCGAAGTGCTCGCCAGCGACATCCGCGGCCGCATCGCCATGGCAGGACCCAAGGATCAACGGGAAACCGCCTACAATTGGTTCGCCTCCGCCGCCGATCGACAACACCCCTCTCCCCTGCTCCTCCCCCCCATGATCCTCACGCCCATGGCCTCCCGCCTGGGAGAATTCCAACTCAGCCGCGAGCGACCCGCCGAAGCCATCGAAGCCTTCCAGCGCGCCTTGGCCGCGTTTCCCAATGACATGAACTCACTCATCGGCCTCCAAAAAGCCTACCAGGCAGAAGGCAAGGTCCGCGACGCGGAGGTCATCGGCAAACGCATCGCCGATCTCAAGGAGGAGTGAAATCAGCGTCTGGCAGCATTTGCCGCATCTTTTAAAAAAGAAGGCCGCCGAGGGGTCCCTCCCCCGGCGGCCAAGGTCATCTTGCCCACGTCCACACCCATGGAACTTGGCAGACAACTGTGCTGTTACACCCTTACATGAAGCTTCGGCGAACCGTTGCTTACGTAGGAGTCAGACCTTCAGGATGACTAAACGTTCAAAGAATTTGAAAAATATTTTTCAAAGCCCATCAATCTTCGCCCTTCAAGGAACTTGGCACTTGGAAAGCGCCCGCCATTTCCTGACGCTCCGCGCATGTCGCAAAGCCACATCGATGTCCGCTACGTCGCCAATCTCGCCCGCCTCGAACTGAGTGATGAGGAGGTCGCGGTCTTCCAACCGCAAATGGATGCCATCCTCGGACAAGTCGAAACACTCACCCGCATCGACGTCACCGGCATCGAGCCCATGGCCCACGCCTCACCCGTGTTCGACCGCATGCGCGCCGACGTCCCCCACGAAAGCCTCCCGCCCGCCCTCGTCCTCCAAAACGCCCCCGATCAAGCCCAAGGCCAAATCCGCGTCCCCAAAGTAGTGACGGATGCATGATTTGAAATCTAAAATCTAAAATCTAAAATCTAAAATCTAAAATCTAAAATCTAAAATCTGAAATCTGAAATCTGAAATCTGAAATCTCCCCACTCCTCGCTCCTCGCTCCCCGCTCCAATCTCTACTCTCCCTTCCATGTCCATCGCTTCGCTTCGCCAACAACTCATCTCCGGAGATATCACTTCCACGGCGATCCTTGAGAACCTTGCCCGTGAAATCTCGGCGCGCGATCCCATCACCGGTGCATATCTTTCCTATGATCTCGATGCGGCACTGGAAGAAGCCGCGCGGGTGGACCTTTCCCTGCCGCTCGGGGGCATTCCCATCGCCATCAAGGACAACATCAACGTGCTCGGCCAGCCCTGCACCTGTGGCTCGAAGTTTCTATCAGAAAACTACAAGTCGCCCTACGATGCCACCGTGGTGAAAAAACTCCGCGCCGCCGGAGCCATTCCCTTCGGCCGGATGAACCAGGATGAGTTTGCCATGGGATCCGCCACGGAAAACTCAGCCCTCCAAACCACCCGCAATCCCCATGATCCGGAGCGCATTCCCGGTGGTTCCTCCGGCGGCTCCGCAGCCGCCGTGGCAGACCGCACCGCCATCGCCGCGCTCGGCTCGGACACCGGTGGCTCTATCCGCCAACCCGCCTCCCACTGCGGCGTCGTCGGCCTCAAGCCATCCTATGGCCGCGTCTCGCGCTACGGCCTTGTCGCCTTCGCCTCCTCACTCGACCAGATCGGACCCCTCACCCATACCGTGGAAGACGCCGCGCGCATCCTCCAAGCCATCGCCGGTTACGATCCCGCGGACTCGACCTGCCTCGATGCACCCGTGCCCGACTACCTCGCCCAACTCGACGCCGGCGTGAGCGGACTCAAACTCGGCGTGCCCAAGGAATACTTCGGCGATGGCATCGATCCAGGCGTGCGCCGCAATGTGGATGCCGCCATCCAAAAGCTCGCCGCCCAAGGCGCGGAAATCATCGAAATCTCCCTGCCCAACACCGAACACGCCGTGGCGACCTATTATGTCATCGCCCCGGCAGAAGCTTCTTCCAATCTCTCCCGCTTCGATGGCATCCGCTATGGCCACCGCACGGCCAATCCATCCGATATCCTCGATTTGTATAAAAAGTCCCGCGATGAAGGATTCGGCCCGGAAGTGAAACGCCGCATCATCCTTGGGACTTATGTGTTATCTTCCGGCTATTACGATGCCTACTACGGCCGCGCCCAGCGGATACGCACCCTGATCCGGCGCGACTTCGAGGAAGCCTTCACCCAGGTCGATGCCATCCTCTCCCCTGTCGCACCCACTCCCGCCCGCAGGATCGGAGCCTTCGCCAACGATCCACTCCACGAATATCTCTCCGACATCTTCACCATCTCCGCCAACCTCGCAGGCATCCCCGGCATCTCCGTGCCCTGTGGCACCACAGACTTCGACGGCGGCACCGCACTCCCCACCGGCCTCCAAATCCTCGGTCCCCACCTCGGAGAAGCAAGGCTCCTGCAAATCGCAAGAGCCGCGGAGCTCTAAAAACGCTGTCGCAGACCTCAGTCCAGAATACAAAAACCGCTCCCCTCCCCAGCCAATCAACCACCCAAGCCCCCCCTAAGGAGCTGGGACGTCTCGTCCCATCTCCAAGAAGCCGCAATATCCGATCACCGCCGCCAATGAACCGCCAATGAAAAGCCTGGCCTTCGTAGCCTCGTGCGAAGTAGGCCGCAAAGCCCCCCCGGGCGCGCCGACGTCCCCGTCGGCCAGCGCATGCTTAGCCCAAGCCCCGCGCGAAGCCCTCCCCCCAAGGAGCGGCGATATCCGATCGCCGCCGCCAATGAATCGCTAATGAACCGCGCGAAGCCCCCCAAAAAATGTAGCGGCGCGTCTATG
>JALOTR010000722.1 GCA_025457805.1 Akkermansiaceae bacterium
GCGCGGTGTAGCCGGCCTCAATGTGCTCCTCGGGTGTGCCTTTGGAATCATCGAGCAGACGCTGGATGTGGGCGCGGTTGGTGAGATCGCCGGGGCGGTAGCCGTGGAGCTTGGCGGTCTCGGTGTAGTCCATCAAACGCGATGGATCGGGATCTTCGTGAATCCGATAGACGGCGGGTTTCATCCGCTCGCGCAGGATTTTCGCGACGGCCTCATTGGCGGCGAGCATGCATTCCTCGACGAGTTGATGGCTCGCGGTGTGGATGACCGGATCCGCAGCGCAGGCGCGGCCTTTGTCATCGAGGCGGATTTTGATTTCCGGCATTTCGAGATCAAGAGCGCCATTTTGGAAGCGGCGGCGGCGCATGGTAGAGGCCAGCTCCCAGCCTTCTTTGACCAGGCCGACGAGCGTGGGATCCGAGCCTTCCGGGGCGGGTTTGCCATCGAGGATGGCCTGGGCTTGCTCGTAGGAAAGCTTGGCGCGGCTGTGGATGACGGCATCGATGAAGGTGGCTTTGGTGATTTTTCCATCCTCGGAAATTTCCATCAGGGCGCACTTGGTGAGCCGATCCACATTCGGCTTGAGCGAGCAAATGCCATTGCTCAGCTCGACCGGCAACATCGGCAGCACGCGGTCCACGAGATAGGTGGAGTTTCCACGCTCGATGGCTTCCTTGTCCATCGGGCTGCCGGGCTTGATGTAGTGGGAAACATCCGCGATGTGCACGGCGAGCGTCCAGCCAATCCTTGCGGCGGGCGATTTCCGCAGGTTCCGGCTCTTCATGCACAGCGCGCGCCTCGGCGAGAACATTTTCCGGAAACGAGGTCCGCAGGCCAAAGCGATGGATCACCGCAATCATGTCCACGCCCGGATCGCCGGGCCAGCCGAGCACTTCGATGATGCGGCCTCGCGGGGTGGTGTTGGCGTCGGTCCAGTTGTCCAGATCCACGACCACCAATTGCCCGGGCTCGGCGGTGGTATCGCCGATCAATTCGACGCGCCCATCCACGGCCTTGTCGTCGCACTCGATCCAGCCGAAGTTGCCTTTTTTGCGGAAAATCCCTGCCAAGCGGCCGGAGCGGCGGCCGAGCACGCGCTCGACTTTGCCGCGGGCTTCTTCCGGGGCATCCGGGACGAGTTCGCTGCGGGTGCGGAAGGGGCGCTTGGGGCTCGGCTTTTTGATGGAAACGAGGACGCGGTCGCCATCGAGCGCCGTCGAGGTGTCGCGGCGGTCGATGTGCACGCGGTTGAGCGCCACCAGATCGAGCCCGGTGGCGAGGTTCGCCTCATCGGTGGCATCCGGGAAAAAGAACGCATGGCCCTTGGGGTGGAATTTCAGGGTGCCGGTGAGTGAGTTTCCGGTCTTGGCGCGCAAGAGGAAGCAGGCCTTCTTTTTTTCCTCGATGATGCCCTCGGCGGTGAGCGATTCGATGGCTTTCCGCAGTTCCGAGCGGCGTTCCACCGGGACGGACAGATTGCGCGCCAACGACGATTTGGTCATCGGCTGGGTGGGGTGGGACCGCATGTGATCGAGAATGGCGTCTCGGAGATTTTCGCCGGGCATGCGCGGAGTCTGCCGCTGTGGGCGAATGATCGCAACGGCAAAGGCGGAAATAAAAATGTTGCGTTCCCTGAAAGACCGGCCTAGGTGTTTACCATGTGAATGCGAAAATGTTCGGGCCCGTCGTCAAGACCCGGAAAAATTGTGTTTGCTCCGCAACCTTGAAAATCCATCCTTAGCCCCGACATGAAAAACCAATCCTCTCGCCGCAATCGCGGTTTCACTCTGGTCGAGTTGCTGGTCGTTATCGCGATCATCGCCGTGCTCGCCTCCGCCGGATTTGCCGCAGGCAACGCCGCCATCCAAAAAGCCCGCAAGACCACAGCTCTGTCCGCCGCGACGGCGATCGAAAGCGCAGTGAACAATTTCTACACCGAGTATGGCAGCATGCCATCCGATGGAACAGCGGACGATACCGTCAACACCAGAACCGATCTCAAGCTCCTCAGAGTCCTGTTGGGCATGGACGAGGGTTCCACCACACCGATGAATGCACGCGCGGTGAAATTCCTCTCCGTTCGTGAGGGCAAGAGCAACAAGGGCGGACTGATTTACTCCACCAATGGCACCAACATCAGCGGAATGTTCGATCCCTGGGGCGGCCCTTACCAAGTGATGATGGACCTCGACTATGACGAGAAGTTGACCGTGAAACCCAAAGGCGCTGGTTCACAAGCCAGAGTTCTCAATGGCCGCCGCGTTGCCGCATGGAGCGACGGTGCGGATGGCGTGACTGCCGCCGGCAAGACCGCAGATGATGTGATCACCTGGTAAGTTGCTGCCGACTTCACCACTTTTCCCGATCATCGATTTTTCTCCTCAACCCCGCCCGGCATGTCCGTGGCGGGGTTTTTTGTTTCGGAAAATCACCGCACCACTTCCGTGCCGATGCCGCCGTCGGTGAAGATTTCCAAGAGCAGCGCGTAGGGCGACATTGACGAAACCCACTTCTTCATCCACCATCCTCGCCATGCACTGTCGCAGGGAGATCCAATCGCTGCAAATGCATTGCCGGATTGCCGCGATGATCAAAATCGATCCCGAAGCAGTGATTGGCAAGGCGCGGAGCAATCTGAACTCGTGGATGGCACGCCGCGAAGGGGCTGCCTCACAGGCTGCTATGAAGGAATGGTTGGAACTGTTGGAAAGTCTTGCGCCTGAGGAACTGGCTTCATTCATCGTATCCGAAAGTGAATGCGCGACAAGGATGCGACAAAACAGCCCTTTTGCCGGCGTGCTCACTCCGCAGGAAATCTGGGCCATCAAACGAGGAAATGAAGCGGCATGAACTGGAACATTTGATCCGTGCCGCCGGGGCCATCACCGGCTCGGACGAGATCATTGTCATCGGCAGCCAGGCTATCCTTGCGGCGCGGCCGGATTCACCGGATTTGTTGCTTCGCTCGACCGAAGCCGATCTGTTTACTTTCCGCGATCCCAAAGATGCGGATTTGATCGATGGTTCGATTGGCGAAGGATCACCGTTCCACGAAACATTCGGT
>JALOTR010000063.1 GCA_025457805.1 Akkermansiaceae bacterium
GAGCTGGAGGTAGGCTTTGACGAGCTCCTCGAAGAGGTCGCCCTTTTGTTTTTCCGGGAGTCTCCGCCACTTGGTCTGGATGTCTTGCCATGAGACACATCCGCGAATCGCTCCTATCAAACGGGACTGTTTGTTTGCCTGCGACATGGCTCCTGTTTGTTCCTGTTTTTACGTTCCCAAATTGATTTGTTAGATCGTATCCTCGTTGAGGACATCGAGATACTCCCGGTAGGTGTAGAGCTTGCGGTACTGTTGCCCGGTGATTTCGCGGACGATGGAGTGGGATTCCATGGTGGCGAGGGCTTTTGCCGCGGTGGGAGCGGAAATATTCAGAGA
The DNA here is from genome assembly GCA_025457805.1 of Akkermansiaceae bacterium. Classification (GTDB taxonomy): domain Bacteria; phylum Verrucomicrobiota; class Verrucomicrobiia; order Verrucomicrobiales; family Akkermansiaceae; genus Luteolibacter. The sequence continues at coordinate 337 of JALOTR010000063.1, forward strand.
GCGGGCGGCTTCGGCGATGCTGATGACGGGCTTGCGCTGGAGGTGTTGATGGAGACGGATGACGGAGGCGGCTTCGGAACGGAGGATTTCGCTGTCGCGCTGGAAGATCCGCAACAGGCTGCGGGCGGTTTGCGTGGCTGCTGCGGAGGTTTCCAAAACGCCCGTTAGGAAGAACGTGAGCCAGTCTTCCCAATTGCCCTCGACGCGCACTTCCTGAAGCAGGCGATAGTAGTCGTCGCGGTGCTTTTTCAGATAGAGGGAAAGGTAAAGCATGGGTGCATCCAACACACCCTCGGCACAAAGAATGAATGTGATGAGAAGGCGTCCGAGTCGGCCGTTGCCATCGAGGAACGGGTGGATGGTCTCGAACTGCACGTGGGCGAGGGCGGCCTTGAGCAGCGGACGGGTTTTGACGGGCTGGTCGTGCAGGAAAAGCTCGAGGGCTCCCATCGTTTCCAAAACCGCGTCGGGTGGAGGTGGGACGAACCGGGCATTTCCGGGGCGCGAGCCGCCGATCCAATTTTGGCTGGTGCGGAACTCGCCGGGCATTTTCCCGCTGCCTCGTCCATGGTCGAGGAGACGGGCATGGATTTCCCGGATGAGACGGAGGGAAAGAGGAGTGCCGTTTTTCAGCAGCGCCAGACCGTGCTGCATGGCATCGACGTAACAGGAAACTTCGCTGACATCCTCGAGAAGCCCAGAGGGTGTGTTGTCGAGTTCATGGCTGAGAAGGTCCGATAGCGAGGACTGAGTGCCCTCGATCTGCGAGGAGAGGACGGCTTCCTTGCGGACGTAGGTGTAAAGGAAAAGTCCGGGATCGGGAAGCAGCAGGGAAATGCCATCGAGCCGACCTAGTGCGGTTGAAGCAGCGTCGAGCAGAGCGCCCAATTCGCCGTCGATTTCCAAAGCTGGGACGGGAGGAAGCGGCGCAGGAACGAACGCCCTCGCGGTTTCTCCGACCGTGCTGATTGGCAGATAATGGCCAGTGGGTCCCCGTTGCATGAGTCAAATTAAAGATTTTGGCGATTTTGTTTAAATCTGCCCCCAAGATTGAAAGGAAACTTTCCATCCGCAAGACGAAATTAAAGTATTTCGGCTTTTTCTTTAATTTGATCCCGGAGATTTAAAGCAATCTTTCAATCTCCGGAATAGTGCGGGGGCCGCACTTGCTCGACCTCACGCATGATACTCCTGAATGCTCTTCACCGTGAGCTCCTTTTCCTTGAGCGAGCGCATGGCTTTGACGCTGGCTTCGGCGGCGGAGAGGTTGGTGGCGTGGGAGATTTTTTGGGCGATGGCGGTGGAGCGGATGAGCACTTCGTCGGCGCGGGATTCGTGGGTGGACGGGGTGTTGACCACGAAGTGGATTTCGTGGTTTTTCATCATGTCGATCACGTTCGGGCGGGCTTGCTCGAGGACTTTGTAAACGCGGTGGCAAGGGATGCCCTCGGCGAGGAGGCGGGTGTGGGTGCCGCCGGTGGAGTAGATGGCGAAGCCGAGTTCCACAAGGTCGCGGGCAACGGCGACGGCGCGGTCCTTGTCGCGATCCGAGACGGAGAGGAATACGTTGCCGGTGGTGGGCAGCGGGTTGAAGGCGCTGATCTGCGACTTCGCATAGGCCATGCCCCAATCGGGGTCGATGCCCATGACTTCGCCGGTGGATTTCATTTCCGGGCCAAGCACGATATCGATGCCGGGGAAACGGTTCCATGGGAAGACGGCTTCCTTCACGGAGAAGTGTGGCGGGATGATGGTTTCGGTGTAACCGAGATCCTTCAACTTGTGGCCGAGCATGACTTTGGCGGCGAGCTTGGCGAGCGAGATGCCGGTAGCCTTGGAAACGAAGGGAACTGTCCGCGAGGCGCGCGGGTTGACCTCGATGACATATAACAACTCATCTTTGACCGCGAATTGGATGTTCATCAAACCGATGACCTTCAACTCGCGGGCGAGGTCCTTGGCGGCCCGGACGATTTCCGCCTTGATGTTTTCTGATAGAGAAAACGCAGGGATCACGCAGGCCGAGTCCCCGGAGTGGATGCCAGCTTGTTCGATGTGCTCCATGATGGCGCCGACGACGGAGGTTTCGCCATCGCTGATGCAATCGACGTCCACCTCGGTAGCGTTGTCGAGGAAGCGGTCCACCAGCACCGGGCGCTCGGGCGAGGCGGTGACGGCTTCGTTCATGTAGCGCGAGAGTTCGGTATCGCAGTAAACGATCATCATTGCCCGGCCGCCGAGCACGAAGGAGGGTCTCACAAGAACCGGGTAGCCGATCCGGTTCGCGACTGCGAGAGCTTCCGCCTCGTTGGTGGCGGTGCCGGCTTCGGCTTGTTTGAGATCGAGTTTATCCAACAGCGCGGAGAAGAACTTTCGGTCTTCGGCGAGTTCGATCGACTTGGGAGAGGTGCCGATGATGGGCACGCCGTGGCGTTCGAGATCGGCCGCAAGGTTGAGCGGAGTTTGGCCGCCGAACTGGACGATGACGCCGTGCGGTTTTTCCTGATCGCAGATGTTGAGAACGTCTTCGAGGGTGAGTGGCTCGAAGAAGAGTTTGTCGGAAGTATCGTAGTCGGTGGAAACCGTTTCCGGGTTTGAGTTCACCATGATCGCCTCGTAACCGAGTTCCTTCACAGCGAAGGCAGCGTGAACGCAGCAGTAGTCGAACTCGATGCCCTGGCCGATTCGGTTAGGTCCGCCACCGAGGATGATGATTTTCTTTTTATCCGTCTCGCGAGCTTCGTTTTCGTCGCCGTAGGTGGAGTAGAAATACGGAGTATAAGCTTCAAACTCGGCCGCGCAGGTATCGACGAGGCGATAGGTGGGGATGATGCCGAGGGCTTTGCGTTTGGCGCGGACTTCGTCTTCGGTGGTGTTGCTGGACTTGGCGATCTGGCGGTCGGAGAAACCGAGTTTTTTCAGGCGGCGGAGGTCCTGGGGCTCCATGGACGAGACGTCCATGCCCCTTAGGCCTTCATCGGCGATCTGTTTGAGATGGCCGAGGAACCAGGGATCGATCTGGGTGGCGGCGTGGACTTCTTCGATGGTCCAGCCATTCACAAAGGCGGTTTGAAGCCAGAAAATGCGCTCGGCATTCGGAATCTGGAGCTTGCGGGTGATTTCCTCCTTGGTCGGATTTTTCGGTTCCTTGCTATCGAAGCCAAAGCCCCAACGGCCGGTTTCGAGAGAGCGCAGGCACTTCTGCATGCTTTCCTTGAAGGTGCGGCCGATGGACATCGCCTCGCCGACGGATTTCATGGAAGTGGTAAGTACGGGATTTGCCGTAGGAAACTTCTCGAAGGTGAAACGCGGGATCTTGGTGACCACGTAATCAATGGTCGGCTCGAACGAGGCGGGTGTCTCGCGGGTAATGTCGTTCGGCAGCTCGTCGAGCGTGTATCCGACGGCGAGTTTCGCGGCGATTTTCGCGATCGGGAAACCGGTGGCCTTCGAGGCAAGCGCGGACGAGCGGGAAACGCGCGGGTTCATCTCGATGACGATCATGCGGCCGGTCTTGGGATCGGTGGCGAACTGGATGTTCGAGCCGCCGGTTTCCACGCCGATCTCGCGGATGCAAGCGAACGAGGCATCGCGCATGATCTGGTATTCGCGGTCGGTGAGCGTCTGGATCGGCGCGACGGTGATCGAGTCGCCGGTGTGCACGCCCATCGGATCGAGGTTTTCAATCGAGCAAATGACCACGCAGTTGTCCTTGCAGTCGCGCATGACCTCCATTTCGAACTCTTTCCAGCCGAGCAGGGATTCCTCAATGAGGACTTCGGAAACGGGCGAAAGGTCCAGGCCGCGGGTAATGATTTCCTCGAACTCGTCGCGGTTGTAGGCGATGCCGCCGCCCTGGCCACCGAGGGTGAAGGCGGGGCGGATGATGAGGGGAAAGCGGCCGATGGTTTCAGCGACTTTTTTCGCCTCTTCCATCGTGTGGGCGACGCCGGAGAGCGGCAGGTCGAGCCCGATCTTGAGCATGGCCTCCTTGAAGCGCAGGCGGTCCTCGCCCTTGTCGATCGCGTCGGCATTCGCGCCGATCATCCGGACCTTGTGCTTGTCCAAAACGCCGGACTTGAAGAGCGACATCGAGGTGTTGAGCGCTGTCTGGCCGCCGAGGGTGGGAAGCAGGGCGTCGGGCTTCTCGCGGATGATGATTTTCTCCACCACTTCCGGCGTAATCGGCTCAATATAAGTGCGATGCGCGAATTCCGGATCGGTCATGATGGTGGCCGGATTCGAGTTCACGAGGATCACTTCGTAGCCTTCTTCCTTCAGAGCCTTGCAGGCCTGGACCCCGGAATAGTCGAACTCGCAGCCTTGTCCGATGACGATGGGGCCGGAGCCGATAACGAGAATTTTGCGGATCGAAGTGTCTTTGGGCATGGTCGGTGGCTGGTTTTCGGCGCGCCGTGGCGGCTAAATTGGACGGGGTTTGGCAGGGATTTTCCCGCTTGTAAAGGGTTGGATTTGATTGTCCTGCCCGCCCCGTGCCGGGGATCACGGGGGACCTTGCCGGAAAGCCCGGAATTGCGGGGAAGGGCCTTGGTTTCGGCGCAGGGAAACGGGAATCCGCCAGAGCGAAAACCTTGCCCGCAAATGACCCGGTCGGAGGCGCCGTCAAAATGGGCTGGAGCGTCGCAATCGACCCGGTGGCCGTTGGAAAAAGAGCTGAGGAAAACTCCGCGGGCTTCGCGCTCGACTATCAGTCACTCCACGCCGGGCGGGATGTCCAATTGGGGGGAGGAACGGATTTTCCGGCTGCAGCGTTGTTTTCTCACCGGGATTGGAAATGGGGAGCTGCTCCTCTCATGTTGCACCGTGCGCAGATTCATCCAGAAATGCCTGCGGATGGGTGCTGAGTTGATTCAAAAGCATCGTCATTTCCGCCACTTGCTCATCGAGGATCTGCATGATGCGGGATCGTTTGTCGGAATCGGGCGGGAGCATGCGGAGCAGTTCCAAAGAAGTCCCCATGGTGGAAAGGGGCGAACGCATGTCGTGAACCGCCCTTGCAACGACGGCAGGCCATGGGACCTCACTTTCATCAAAGATTTCTGTGGCGGTCATCCGTGAAGGATCATCCACCTTATTGATGATTCAAGCGCAATGTCGGCAATGAGCCTGTCGCGGTTATGGCTCCAGTTTCCATGGTCCGCGATACGTGCCCTTCAACATCGCATTGGCTCCCTCATCGTTGGCGAAAGTTTCGGTCTGCGGATTCCACTCCAGACGTTTGCCACGGGTGACCGCGATGTGGCCGATCTGGCCCATGGAGCAAGTGCGATGTCCGATTTCCGCATCCGCCATGACCTGCGTGCCATTGCGGATGGCGGAAATGAAATCCGCTTTGTCGCCGCGGGTTGGCACTCGTTTGTCGGTGGGCTTGAAGGGCGTCCTTAGGATCTTGGGATCGCTTGCCTTGATGCCGCCCTTGCTGTTCCAGTGAGCCTGGATCCATCCTTCATCGCCTTCGACACGGAGATAGGGCACATCCATTTTATAATCCAGCACCACACCGTTGGCATATTGATATTGGAGTTCAAACTCTAACAAGGTGTTCCACAAACCCGAACCCGGTTCAGGAAATTTACCTGTGCCTTCCACGGAGATCGGGCCGGAGCGCTCGCTGCCATTGATCAGGCTCGCCACGTCGATGAGGTGGGTTCCCCAATTGGAAACCATGCCTTCGCAATAATCGAGAATCCGCATCCAGCCCGGACGTCCACCGAGGTCGGCAGGATGCACACGATCCAGTGTGTATTCACGGAATGGCGCAGGTCCGAGCCACATTTCGTAATCGAGATGGGCCGGAACAGGCATGGGGTCCGCCTTGCCGAGGTAGCCATCGATTTCCTTGGGCACGCCCACTTCGAAGCGCTTGATGTTTCCCAGATAACCATTGATCGCCAGGTCCGCGGTGCGCGTCATGTAGGAGTGTGAGCGGCATTCGGAATCGGTCCGGAACACAATGCCCTTCGCCTTGGCTGCATCCGCGAGGATTCGTCCTTCTGTTAGATAACGGGTGAGGGGTTTTTCACAACTCACATGCAGCCCCTTGGCGATGGCTGCGAGCGAGATGATGGCATGCCAGTGATCCGGCGTGGAATTCATGACTGCATCGAGATCCGGCATCTCCAGCGCCTCACGGTAGTCCTGATAGATCCGGCATGCGGTATCGCCGTAATGCTCATCGATCTTTTTCTTGGTGGCCTCCGCGCGGTGGCGGTCCACATCGCACACCGAAACGACGCGCACCTCGGGCATGGCGAGAAGGGTCGGCAAATTGGTGTAATAGGCCTGCCGCCCGGTGCCGATCATCGCAAGGTGGATCTTCTTGGAAGGCGCATTGGCCCCGAAGAGGCGGGCGGGCAGAATGGCGGGTGCTGCGGCGGCGGCGAGCCCGAACAAGGCTTGGCGGCGCGTGAAATGGGTGTTCATGACGTGGGTTTCAGTCGGGCGGTGATGTTTTCCAAAAACGTGGCCGCGCCGCAGGACGTTTCAACCTTTTCACGGGATGCCCCGGCTTGCCAGCGGCGGGCGCGGCTGCAAGAATTCAGCCATGAACCTCACGGATTTCACATCGATGGATCCCCATTTGCTGGTGGGGCTGGTCAATACGGAGCTGAGAAACCATTGCGACTCGCTCGATGATCTGGTCAAGACCCACCATCTCGATCAGTTGCTTTTGGAAGAGAAACTCGCCGCAGCGGACTACATCTATCGTCCGGAGCAGAACCAGTTCCGTTGATGGATCGTGCAGCCCGGGATTTATTTTCCGGGCTGCTTTTGTTGCATTGCAAGGGTTTGTGACGTGGGGGAGGGATGATAAAAAAACAAACCTTGCTTATATTTCACGAGGTCCCACCCTGACGGTCGATCTCAAGCCATTTGGTGGTGGGAGCGCGCTTTGTTGAAGGTTAACGCCGCAGTCGAAGAAAGTGTGGAATGAATTGGCGTTATAAGAACTGAAAACAATGGACATCTACGTGGGCAACCTGCCCTACACCGCTACTGAAGGAGACGTTACCGGACTCTTCGCCGCATACGGCCCTGTCGAACGGGTTAAAATCATCACCGATCGTGAGACCGGACAATCCAAGGGCTTCGCATTCGTGACGCTTGGCGACCAATCGCAGTTGAATGCAGCTGTCGAGGCTCTCAACGATTATGATTACAACGGACGTCCACTTCGCGTGAATGCATCCGAGCCGAAGGAATCCCGTCCAGGTGGCGGTGGTGGCTACGGCGGCGGTGGTGGTGGCGGCGGCGGCTACAAAGGTGGCGGCGGTGGCGGCTACAAAGGTGGCGGCGGTGGCGGCTACAAAGGTGGCGGCGGCGGCGGTGGCTACAAGGGTGGCGGCGGCGGTGGTGGCAACCGTGGCGGCGGCGGCTGGTAATACCGGCTCTTGTTCTCCCAGCTGAGACTTTTCATCACCCGCTTTCCCTCTGGGGAGAGCGGGTGTTTTCGTATGCTGATCCACACCGCGAGGATCGGTGGAATCTGAATGTGATTTTCTCCCAAGAGAAATCCAGAGGGCGGCGTTATGAATGATGAAACCGGATCGTCCGGAAACAATCCATAACTCGAAATTCCCATGAGTCTTCACATCAATCTTTCTCAGGAAGCAATGGAGCGCTTGCAACGGCAGCGCCGTGCATCCGCCATCTCTTCTTTTGTCATCTCCATGCTGGTGCTCGTCCTGATCGGCATGCTCCTCGCTTTGGTGATGTTGCCACAGTTGATACAAATCACTCCGGAGTTCACGACTTATGTGCGACCGGAAATGCCGACGACTACCGACCATCAGAAACCCATGGAGTTGTCCAATCGTCCGAAACCCGCCGCGCCTTCCGCCGTCAGCGCGAGGGTGATGGTGGCACAGACTTCCGCGCCGGTGAGCTTCGATGTGCCGGATGTTTCTTTGGAATTTGAAGGTCTGGGCACCGGGGTCAGCGATTTCGGTGCAGGATGGACGGGCACTGGCGACTCGACGGGTGCTGCGGGCGGCAGTGGCGGATTCGGCTCTTCGGACAGCGCTTCCGGTGGCCTTGCTGGGAAGTTATATGATTTCAAACAATCCCCGGATGGCGATGAGATCCGCTATGACTTGGCGGACCGCGAGGAGTTCGTGGACCGGGTGCTGCGTTTGCAGAGATCCAGGTTCTCCGCATCTTCACTGCGCCGCCATTTTGTGGCGCCGAACAGCCTCTATCTCACGCATCTCGCCATTCCGGATTCCAACGCATCCGCAGGCCCGGAATACTTCGGGGCGAAGGACTCGATCAAACCTTCCGGCTGGATGGCTCACTATCGCGGCCGGGTCGTGGTGCCCAAGAGCGGGACTTATCGGTTCTCCGGCCTTGGCGATGACTATCTGGTGGTGATGGTGAATGGCCGGGAGCGTTTGGTGGCCTGCTGGGGTGACATCCAGGCACGCGTCGCAGGACGCTGGGACCCCACCGAGCCGAGCGGCCAATTCACGAGTCCGATGCCGGGGATGAAATTGGTGTTCGGCGATTGGATCAGCCTGAAGGAAGGCGATGTGATCGATCTCGATCTGGCAATCGGTGAAAGGCCGGGTGGCAAGGTGGGCTTTGTACTGCACATCGAGGAAAAGGGCGTGGAGTATCGCAAGGCTCCCGATGGACGGCCCATCCTGCCTTTATTCACGACGGTGCCATTTTCTGATGAGGAAAGAAGCCGCCTGACATCCGCTTTCGGGGCCTATGAGTTTGAGTGGGACAATGTGCCGGTGTTTCGGCAGAAGTGAGTGTGCTGGTGAAAACAAAAAGGGGCGGAGAGTGATGCTCTCCGCCCCATTTTTGTGAAGTTGATGTCCTGTGGGCGGGCAAATTCGGCCGCCATCAACAAATCGCCTTCG
>JALOTR010000064.1 GCA_025457805.1 Akkermansiaceae bacterium
ATTCGATGCGGAGTTTATCCGATTGGATCGTCCCCGGCTGAATGAAAAAGGATTCATCGCTACCCACCAACGCTTGCTCCGCGGTGGCAGCGGCGACTCCGCTGATATCGAGTGAGTTTTCGAATCCCGCGAGATGCCACTCGTGATCGAGAATCTCCATTGAAAACTCCCCGTGGGCGAAGACGACTGGCAGGAGGCTTGCCGAGATAAAGGCGGCGGCGATGGGAAGCAGGCGTGGATTCATCATGCCGCAGGTAATGCCACACAAAGATGACGCCAAGATGATGGGGTCTAAGAAACTTGAACTCAATCCCGATTGAGGAAATCAATGATCCCTTGCGCGGATTTTTCGGAGATGCCGGGGAGTTTGGCGATTTCCGCAGCGGTGGCATCCTTGAGACGGGAAACACTGCCGAATTTTTTTAACAGCTTTTGTTTTTTCGCCGGAGACATGCCGGGACATTCGTCGAGCAGGCTCTCGCGCATGCGGCGTCGGTAGAGAAGCGCATTGTAACCATTGGCAAAACGGTGGGCCTCGTCACGGATGCGCTGGAGCAGCTTGAGCGCGCCGCGGTCATGCGGGATGCGGATGGATTCGCTGCGGCCTGGGATGAAAACCTCCTCATGTTGTTTCGCCAGACCCACCACCGGCAAGTCATGCAAACCCAGTGCGCGCAATTCTCTAACAGCCATGCCGAGTTGGCCCTTGCCACCATCGACGATCACCAGATCCGGCAGCACGATTTTCGCGCGGCCTTCTTTTGCAAGCCTGCGTTGCGCTTCCACGGGATCCTCTTGTGATAACTGCAAATCCGGATTCGCCGCCGCATTTTCCATGAGGATCCGCGAGTATCGTCTGCGGATCACTTCCGCCATCGAGGCGAAATCATCCTGCCCTTCCACGGTGCGGATGCGGTAGCGGCGATAGTTCTGATTGTCCGGCAAGCCATTCGTGAAACGCACCATCGATGCCACGATATGATTGGATGACACATTGGAGATATCAAAACATTCCATCACCCGTGGTGGGCCGGCAAGGTGGAGTTCCTCCCCCAGTTCGGCAAGATCCTCGGTGGGTCTGACGGTGGTGGGCACGCCGCGCCCGCGGCTGAACTGGCGGGTGGGCGAGAGAGTTTTTTCAAGGTTCTGGAGAATATCACGAAGTGTGGCGGCCCTTTCAAACTCCAGATTCTCCGCCGCTTTTTCCATGTCCTTGCGCAGTCCGTCCAACACTTCGCGGCGGCCTTTCCCTTCGAGAATGCGGCAGGCATCCTCGACGCGTTCCACATATTGATCACGGTCGATGCGGCCGATGCAGGGAGCGGAACAATTGCGGATGATATCTGCATTGCAATGACGGTATTCCGCATCGCCAGGATTGGCCGCACGGCAGACTCGCAGGCCGAAGCCACGGTTGAGCCATTCCAGTGTGGCATGCAGCGCGCTCGAATGCGGAAAGGGACCAAAGTAACGCGAGCCATCCTCTTTTTTCATCCGCGTGGGCACAAAGCGCGGCCATGCATCGGCCATGCGGATCTTCACCAGCAGGAAGCGCTTGTCATCGCGGAAGGCCACATTGTAGCGCGGCCGGTAATCCTTGATCAGCTTGCCTTCTAACAGAAGCGACTCCTCTTCATTCCGCACCGTGTGGAACTCGAAGTCGTGGATCGAATCAATCAGCGCCCGCGTCTTCACATTCGCCCGCATCTTCTGCGAGGCCATGAAATACGAGGACATGCGCTTGCGGAGATCGCGTGCCTTGCCGACATAGATGATCGAACCCAGACGATCCTTCATCAGGTAAACCCCGGGTTGGTGGGGAACCTCGCGGAGTTTGGCTCTGAAATCCGGGGCGTTCATGGGGCGGCTTGCGCTCCCATCGAAAGGCGGCTGCCGGAAAATTCAACACGAATTCACTTCGCCGCCGGTTTCGCCTTTTCCTCGGCTCCTGCCTTGGCCGTCTCTGCGAGGTATTTTTGCGCGATCGGTTTGAAGCGCGAGCGCATTTCCTCGGTGCTGCCGATGGTGAGGTAAGCGTTGTATTCGAAGACCAGCCCGGGCGTGATCGACATCGTACGGATCGGCGCGAAATACGAACATCCCCCACCCTTCGGGCCGCTGGGACCGGGGTGGCGGTAGGTGGTGATGCGGTCTGTGCCGGGGAAAAGCACACCCACGCCGCGGCCGTCCTCGGCGATGAAGCCCGCCCAATGTTCGGTCGTTTTGCGTCCTTCATTCGGCCAGCCGGGGCGATCCTTGCTGACCGCATCGTCCGTCCATGGCTTTTCGCCTTTGTAATACACCAAATCCGTGAGCGCGAGATCCACAAACACCGCCGGCAACTCCTGATGGGTGGGCGGATGGATTTCCTTGCCGTTGTAGCTGAAGCGGAAACGAATGCGCGCCATCGTGTCCGACAGCGTGATCCATTGCTCCATGCGGCAATCCTCGATGTCTTCCCCGCCCGCCCAGTTGACGGGGATGCTGCGCACGTAGAGCGTGCCTTCGGTTTCCTTCACTTCGAGCAACTTCGCCGGCTTGCCCTTGTAATCGCCACCCTGCACGGGATTCCAGCGCCAGGGTTTCTTGACCCACAAGGAGCCATCCGGTTTGCCATAATACGACTGCTGGATGAAACGCCCGCGATCGGCATGGTTGAGAAGATTGCGATCTGCCGGGAGTTCGGAAAACCAGAAAATCGATCCGCCGGAGCTGAGATCCACGCCGATCTTCACTTTGCCGTTTTCGAGAAACTTCTGTTTCGAAGCCACCTCCGGATTCGGATCGGCAAGAAGGGTCCCTGCCGAAGCAAGGGCGAGAGTCATGACAAGGCTGCGCAACATGATAGAACTACGCGAAGCGAGTTGTGGATTTAGCTCCCGCGTTTGCGGGACCCGCGCTCAGTTAGGGCTGCCAGCGCCGTTGAGGATCTCCATGTAGAGGTCCTCCAGCGAGCGACGGACGGGAGCCAGCGCGCGCACACGAACACCGGCGCGGACGAGGTTTTCCACCAGCAACGCAGGGTCTGCCTCATTCGGCAGGCGGATGCGTCCGGAAACCGGAATGTCACCTCCCAATGAGCGGATGACCGGCAGGGCGGCTTCCCAGGTTTCCAGATCGGCATCGAACATGCGGTCGTCCTCATGCAATCCACCAACCGCGCCTTCGAAGACGCGCTTGCCTTCGCGGAGGATGGCCACGCGATCGCACATGAGTTCCACTTCGGCGAGCAGGTGGGAATTGAAAAGCACGGTCATGCCGCGTTCGTCGCGGAGTTGGAGAATGAAATCCCGGAACCACTTGATGCCTTCCGGATCGAGGCCGTCGGTGGGTTCGTCCAATAACAACACTTCCGGTTCCGGCAGCAATGACTGGGCGAGAGCGAGGCGCTGCCGCATGCCGTGGCTGTAGGTGCGGACTTTCGAGTGGATGCGCTTGGTGAGTCCCACTCGCTCGACAGTATCCTTGGCGAGCTTGGCATCGAAGCCGCCGGAATAACTCATGAGAATTTTCAGGTTTTCCCAACCGCTCAGATAATCATAAAATGCCGGAGCCTCGAAGATGGCCCCCACCTTGCGCAAGGCCTTGGAGCGATCTGTTAGAACGGAGATACCATCGATGGTGACATCGCCCGCATCCGGCATGACCATGCCAAGGATGATGCCCAGCGTGGTGCTCTTGCCCGCGCCGTTGTGTCCGAGCAAGCCATAGATGCCGCCGCGGCGCACGCTGAAGGAAAAATCATCGAGAGCGGATTTCCCGCCGAAGGATTTGCACAGGCCATGAGCTTCTAACATGAGAGGATGGGAGTTATGGGTTGCCTGTGGCGAAGCGGACCTTGTTGGAGCTCGATTGATCCGCGTAGAGGAAATTGGTGCCGCCGGGATGCCACGATTCCTTGTCCATGATGAGCGGAATCCGGTCCGGCCGGTCCTTGATGCCGAAGAATGCCATTTGCGAAACATGCAGACCGCTCTGGGTCGAGTTCCACATATAACTGGAACCGGACTTTTCAAACTCCACGGAATCCTGCGGACACTTGAATGCATCCGGACTCTCAATGTAGGGCAAAAGCACTGTTTCGATCACCGCCACATCCTCCGTCTTGGACTTCCGCCCGGTTTCGAGATCGGGAAGTTTCTGCTGGTGATCCTGAAGATAACTTTCCAATCCCACACCGAGCGAGCGGAGTTGATTGAGACAGCTTGCCTCGCGCGACTTGGCGACGGCGGAGCGGATCATCGGAATGCCGACACCTGCAATGGTCCCGATCACGGCGAGCACCACGAGGATCTCCACGAGGGTGAAACCACGGCGCTTCATGGACTGTTCGCGATGCATCATTGTCTCGGTGGGCCGAATTCATTGCCGCGCAGACCCTGCATCGTTTCGTTGATGGCCTCCATCAGCGGGGCGAGATCGAGTTTGGTATCGGTGCTGGATTTCTCGAAATACGCCCGCATGCCTTCCTGGCTGATCTTGTCCAAGAGGTCCGCTCCGAGTTCCTCGGCACGAGCCATTTCCTCTTGGGTGCGGCCTTGTTCGATCTCGCGGAGACCTTGCTCGACAAACTTGCGCCGCTGGCTTGGCGGCATGGCATCGATGGATTCCATGAATCGGTTCATCGATTCCATCACCGTCAGATCGATGAAGAGCCCTTTTTCCGATGGGCTGAGTTTCCGGAAAAACGCATCGCCGGAGCGGTTCTCGCGGTTTTTCTCACGCTCCTGGAAATCGAGCGCATTTACAATTTCGGCGATTTCCCGCAGTTCTTTCTCGCGGCGCTTTGCCTCGGCAGAATCCGGCGGAGCGTCCTTGTCGGACCAGTCCGCGAAGTTCACCTGTTGCATTTTCGCATTGAGACTCTCCGCCGTGACCTTGCGGGATGCAGCAAAAGCCCTGATACCCCAGACGCCTAGCCAGACGACTGCGAGCACCAGGGCCGCTTTGATAATCACCTTCCGCCGATTCATTGTGCCGCAGCTTACCCGGGGATCGGACCCGCGCAAGCGGACATGCGGGGCGGAGCAGTTAGAAAATCAATATTTCACACCGCAGCCGTAGGGCTTGTTCTTGGCATTCTCGACCGGGGTGCCGGCGAGCACGGCGTCCAGCGCGTTGGCGAAGAGCTTATCGGCGGTGGCAGGATCCTTGGGATCCGAATCGATGGCTCCATTGTAAACCAGCACGCCGTCCTTGTTGATGATGAACATGTGGGGTGTGACCTTGGCATCGAAGGCCTTGCCCATCTTGCCATCGGTATCCATCAGGGTGTGGGTGGCCTTGTTTTTCTGCTCCTTGGCGACCTCTGCCATCTTCGTGGCATCATAGTAACCCTGCTTGCCCTCGGCGGCGGAACTGACGGTGAGCCAGACCACGTCCTTGGCAGTGTAGGTTTCCTGGAGCTTGGGCATGTTGCCGGACTCATAGTGTTTCTTCACGAAGGGGCATTGATAGTTGACCCACTCGAGAACCACGACCTTGCCCTTGAGGCTGGCGAGATCCACGGTTTCTCCGGCGGTGTTTTTCACGCTGAAATCCGGGGCGGGCTTGCCGATTTCCGCAGCGTGCGAGGTGACCAGTGCGAAGGCACCAGCGAGGATGGTAAATGCGATCGTTTTCATCATGGTATGGAGTTAGGGGTTGAGCTTACACGGTGAAGAGGAATGCAAAGTTGTCTAATGACTTTTTTGCCATGAAAGTGAAATCGGGGAAACTCCATCCGGGCCGGCGAGAACCAAAGCAAGTTTCTCAATCGGCCGGGTCGCATACTCGGACTTCGGAACCCTTGCCGACCATCCACCCCCATCTGTGGCGAAGCGGATCTCTGCGGCCGCATCGATGACATCCGGCGTGGCGGGAAAGGCATGAGTCTGGAGCAGCGGGGTGGTTTTGTCTGAAGGCTCGATGCGGAGTTTGAGGAAATTTCCATCCTCCACCAAATGCAGCTTGTAGTTCGTATCGCTGGCAGACGGCACCTTCGCCAGCGCTGTTTCGATCAAGCCCGCCTCCCCAGTTGGCGCTGGGGGGCCCGCGCTGAGTTGCAGGGTGACTTCGCTTTCGCCGGGCACGCAGGCACCATCGTTGCAAGCCAACCAGGAAACCGTGCCGCTGAGTGTCGCTGTGCCACTGAAGTCTGCTGGCGGTGTGATCCCCAATGGGAACAGCACCGTGCCCTCATAGCCGAAACCCGGGAGATCTCCGGTGAGGAATCGCTTGGGCAAGGGACTGCCGATTTCCCCCACTTTCCAACCGTCGGGCAGCTTCCACTCGAAGGTGGTTTTCATGCCACCTTCGCCCGGATTGATCCAATAGGTGTGCCAGCCGGGATCGATGACCATTCGCACCGCAGTCTCCACGGGCTTGCCGGGCAGGCAGGATTTCGACATCGCGATCCAATCCACACGGGCGTGCCCTTTGCCGGAGGCGATCGGTGAGCCGAGTGCGAGAAGCGGGAGAATGAGCAGGAAAAAACGCATAATCCCGCCAAACTAGACGGATTTCCGGATCGATCAAGCTGGAGCTGCCGGGTGTAACTGAAAATGATGGGCAGATTGACGAATTTTGGGAGCGGTTGTCGGATTCAATGCGCAGCCGATCCCGCCCTGTCACATCAGTCCGCCGAGCCTGCTCAGCGACCATCCACCGCCCGCAATCAGGAAACCGAAGTAAACGAGGGTGAATGCGTTGCACAGATGCCCCCAGAGGATGGTGAGCCCGTCCTGCTGCATCATCCCGAGGGCAAGGCAAATCAACGCCACTGCGGGAAGCGTGTTGCTGAACGGGACGAATCCGAATGGCATCATCAGCAGAATCGCCGACAAAATGAAGCACAGGTTGTTGAATATCAGCGCCGATTCGGTGGATGCAAGACGCCGCATGCGCTGCGGCTTGGAGATTTTTTCGATCTTGCGGAAGCACCCGAGCGACTTGCGCAGCGCCACCTGGAGCCGCTCCGAAGGCAGTCGGCGCGCCGCGATCCGGGCCGGCACCCTCAGCTCCCGCGAACGCAACCGGGAAACACCGACAAGCAGGATCGCCACGCCAAAAACCGTGCTCACCCCGGGAATGGAAACCGGCACCAGGAAGACGACCGACAAAACCACCGACAAAACCAGCAGCCCTTCCGCGCCGATTTTTTCAACAATCTCCGTCAATGTGACATGCGGCATGGGAAGCTCGTCGACCATTTTCTCAATTTTCCCGCTCAGCGTCTCGGGCTCGGGCCGGGGAAAAATCTCATCTGGACAACTGGGCGCGTTATTCAAGGTCTTCATGGTCGGTTCCAATATTCGGGGGGATGGTGGGCAGCGGCTTTCCGCCTGCCGCAGCGCAGCTCGCGAGTCTGGCACGGCTCCGACCTTTCGGCAAGCCTGCAATGCTTCCGCCTCAGGGCCACCTCATTTTGGCATCAAACTTCCGAGCAAAAAAATGTGCCTGCCCACCCCCTTCAGTTCCACCCGGAGCTGAGCTTTCGCTCGACAAATCCGGTTTGTGATGTCGATTTATCGGCAAATGGATTTCCGTTGTTCCCGCGCCGCGCTTTGCCTGCTCATGACATTTTCTCCGGGCCTTGCCAGTGGCGAGGAGGCCGCCCCGCCGCCCATCGTCCCGGCGGATGTCCGGGCCATCCTCGATGATCCGAATGGCGATCTGGCCCGCATGGCAAAGAGCATGCTCGGCGAAAAAGGGGGCAACCAGTTGTTCTATTTCCCCACCCGGGACGAACCGCAAACTCCCGCCAATTGGGGCTACAAATATGAAACGCTGGATTTCAAATCCGCCGACGGCACGCCCCTTCACGGATGGTTCGTGCCGCCCAAATCGGGCAAGCCGAAGGGCACCGTGGTGTTTTCCCATGGCAACGCTGGCTCGATCGGCCATCATCTCGGATTCGTCATGTGGCTCGCGGAGGCGGGTTACAACGTGATGATGTTCGATTACCGCGGCTTCGGAAAATCCGGCGGCATCCTCGACCGCCGGGGCATGATCGATGATGTGAAAGCGGCCTTTTCCTACGTCGTCCGGCGGCCGGATGTGGATGCGCGCAAGCTGGTTTCCTATGGCCACAGCCTGGGCGGCGCCAAGTCCGTCACGGCACTCGGCGAAAAACCCGTCAAGGGACTGCGCGCGATTGTGATCGATGGTGCATTCGCTTCCTATCAGACGATGGCCCGCGTGATGGGCGGACAACTCGGTGCCAGCCTCGTCACCGATGAACTCGCGCCCAAGGACTTCGTCAGCAAGCTCGCCCCGGTGCCCTTGCTGGTGGTGCATGGCACCCGCGATGAAGTGGTGCCATTCTCGCAGGGCAAGCAGTTGTTCGACAAAGCGCACGAACCCAAGACGCTGTTCGAAGTCAAAGCGGGACGCCATGGCGACTCGCTCTCCCGCGATGGAGGGGATTTCCGCAAGCGCATGCTCGCCTGGCTCTCCCAGCGGCTCGAAAGCTGATCAATGACGGCTGTTAGAACGAGACGTTCAATCCCGCGGAAACAAACAACTGGTCCCAATCGACGAGACCTTCGTTGAACGAATAGCGGACCAAGCCATCGAAGGCCACGCGGTCCGAGAACAGCGGGCGACGATACTGCATGAATACGCCGAAGGTGTTTTCATTGCTGCGGGCGATGGCGACGGCTCCCACATCCTCATATTCCGAGAAGCTGTATTCGATGCCTCCCGAGAGGATGCCGCGCACATACTGGCGATGGAAAGCGCTGGTGAGGGAAACGTCGTTGACCAGATAATTCGTCTCGCTCGGAGCGGGGACGGTGGCGGAGCGGATCGTGTTGGTCCATGCCCAGCGCGAGCTGATCAAGTAGCGGGTGGTGAAGTTGCCGACCACGCCGATGCTGTCCTCATCCGAAGTTCCGCCGGAAGTCTGGGCGAATTCCGGGCCTACCGAGGCTTCGAGCCAGATTTTCTCACCCACCCGGTAGCGGGCATCAAAGAGCAGCGCCCAGGCATCCCGCGAACCGATGTTGTCCGACTCGGAAACCGTATATCGCAGCGTGGGCCCCACGCTCAGGCGGGGCGAGGCCGCCCACATGGCACCGAAGTAGGTGGTGTAAACTTCCGCCCCTTCGTTCACATTGTCGCTATAGTCCGAAAAACCCGCCGACCAGCCTCCGATGAGCGAGGTGCGTGAGGCGATCTGCCGCGCGGCGCGGAAGCCACCGGTGAAAAGCGTGCCATCCACAAACGAGCCCG
>JALOTR010000065.1 GCA_025457805.1 Akkermansiaceae bacterium
CTCAAGCGCTTGAGAGAGGATTTTTTCCTCTGGCGGAACCGCCCGGGCAACCGCCTCGCCGTTTCCCTTACCATGCTCGGAATCGGCCTCGGCCTTGCAGGATTCATCACTAAGCGCCTTTGGCGATCCAAGCGACGGATTGCAGAGAAGATCCGCGCCGCTGGATATACCGGCCCGGTGGTGCGCACGCCGCTGCACAGCCTCGAACAACCGGCGAGGAAATTGTTGGGGGATCGTCCGCAGGGACAAACTTTCGCCGCATGGATCGCCAAGCTCCGCCCATCGATTCCCGATGCGGCATTTTTGGATGAAGCCATCGCCATCCACCAGCAACTGCGCTTCGACCCCGCCGAGCCGCCGCCCGGCGCGAAGGAGCGCTTGGAACAACTTGCGAGGGAGTTAAGGGAAAGGATCTGATCACATATCAATTTCCGATTCCCTCCCCACACGTCAAGGTGCTGGAGTCGCCCGATAGAATCTGGATGGACGCGTGAGGCTCTCCGGATCCGAAAGGATCAGCGTGCCGTCCAAGCCGATTTGTCCGTTGGCAATGGGAAGCCATGAGGAGAGGTTGTCCGTTGCCTCGAGAACCACCGCTGTTCCCGGAAAACCCTGCAAGGTCATTTGAAAGAGGCCGCCGGAAGTTTTCCCGGATGCAGTGAAGCGCAAAGGTTGAGTCACCTGCAACGTGACGTTGCGCGAAGCATTGCCCACTCCATTGTCCGAGTTGATGAAATCCACGGATCCCTGATAGGTGTTCGCGGAAAGGCCGTTGGCGGCCTGGTTGAATGATACGGTGACCTGGGTGGATTCAGCAGGAGCGAGAATGCCGGATGGCGGGTTCACTGCGATCCATGGAAGGGAAGCTGTGGCTGCCCAACTCATCGCCATCCCGCCGGAGTTGGTCAACGTATAGGTGGTGGAAGCGGGTGCAAACGGCCCGCCTGCCGGTCCGCTTGCAGCGAAGTTCTGGCCTGGGCCCACACTCAGAGCCGATGCGCCGATGACGCTCAGTTGAATGTTTCTTGTATCCGATCCGAGGCCGGAAGTGGAGTTGGTAAACTGGATCGAGCCCGTGTATGACCCACCGGCCAAACCATTCACCGCGCTGGTGAATGAAGCGGTGACGGTTGTTGATGCTCCCGGCGCCAAGGTCCCTCCCTGGGGATTGAGTTCGATCCATGGCACATTGGAAGCCACCGCCCAGACCAGTGGAGTCTCACCGGCATTGGATACGGTATAACTCAAAGTTTGTGGAATGAAGGGGCCGCCTTGCAGTCCGGAAATTTCGACATTGCCCGCTGGATTGATTCCCAGAGTGCCGGGATTGACCAAGGTGAGGCTCAGGCTCCTGCTTGTGTTGCCACCACTGTTGGTGACATTGTTGAAATGAATCGTGCCGCTGTATCCTCCACCTTCGAGCGAGCTTGCCACCGAGTTGAATGCCGCCGTGACGACCGTGGTGGCCCCTGGAGGCAAGGTGCCTCCGCTTGCACTCAGGCCGATCCATGACACCGTGGCCTCCGCAGACCAGGTGAGCTGGGTTTGGCCGGTGTTGGTCAGTGTATAGGCTCTGGATGCGGGCACAATGGTCCCTCCGGGTGGCCCGGTTGCAGTCAGTCCACCCTCCGGCGTCACTGCCAGAAGCCCGGGAGTGGGAGGACTCACACTTACCGAAAACGCACCAAGGGTGGTCACCGGATTGATGTTGTTGGAGGTATCGGAAATCGCCCCCGCCTTGAGAGTCACGGTATAGGTTCCGTTGTCCGTATGATCCCACGATCCACCTTTTGCGGGAATCGAGTAGATGCCGGTAATCGGGGTGCCATCCGCAGTGGTGCTCGTCCCCACGAAAACCACGGGGGTGGAGTATCCTCCCGGTCCTGTGACTGTTAGATCGTTGGAGTCCAGTGTGGAAAGTTTCACCGCAGTGGCATCGGTGTAAACGACGGTGCAGGACTGGCTAGGTGAACCGGCCGCAGTGACGGGCGCAACCTTGACACTGGCTGTGGGCGCTGCGGTGTCGGTGAAGGCTCCGGCCAGGAGTTCGATGTCATCCATATTCCAGCCGATATCGGTTTGGCCGTCCGTGTTGCTGCTGATTCCCCATCGCACTTTCAGAGTAGAGCTTCCCACCACGCTGGCGGGGATCTGGTATTGGATGTCCTGCCATCCTGTGTCTGATATGCCTTGAGTGGTGCTCCACACGCTGGTCCACGAGGTCCCGTTCGAGGAAACCTCGATGCTCGCCGTGTCCGATGCGCGGATGCGAAGCCAGCGGCGGAATCTCAGAACGAGCGAGCTTGCGCCCGTGGAATTCATTACGGGAGATGTGGCATACTTGGGGCTGAGGCTTGCGGCGTAGTTTCCTGTTAGATTGTAGGCGATCGCGTTTGTACCGGTGAATCCGGAGTTCGGCCCGGATTGGCTGGCCAGATTGGGTGTTCCAAAGGCCCACGCCGGGTCGAAGGTCCATCCAGTGCTGTTCTCCAGTCCTGAGAAATACACCGAGAATGGCAAGTTTACCTGGAATTGTCCGAGAGTTGCGGCGGGCACAAAGGCTCCCTCCGTATCCACCACCTGGGATGCACGCATCGCAATGGTATATGTTCCATTGTGGTTGGACGCCCATGTGGTGCCGCCCGGAGGAGTGATGCTGTAAGTGGCGGTGCGTGGACTGCCATTGGTATTGATATTTATGGAAACCCGCTGCGCAAGCTGGCTGTAGCTGCCGGGACCGGTAACGAGAATGTCGTTGGAATCGATGCTCGCCACCGAGATCGCCGAATTGTCCGAGTAGGTGACCGTGAAGGTATGCGTTGCGTTTCGGGTCGTGGTGAGATTGCTGACTTGCAGTTCCGCCACCGGAGGAATCACGACTCCCGATCCATCCGGGATCGATCCACTGATGAAATACTGGCCGATGCTTGCATACGCAGTGTAACCGCTGGGAGGATTGGCAAGAGGTGTGCCTTGATTGGAGTTTTTGACGTGCAGAAAGTAACGGCCCTCGCTGAGTGTGGCTACAATGCTGGCGTGAGTTTGTCCGGCTGGATTCGCGGAGGTGATCAACGTTCCTGCCTGATTGTAAAGTTCCAGCCTCACGTCCAGATTCCCACCGCGGGTTCCGCCGCTGGTGATCCATGGATTGACTGTCAGTGATGCCGATCCCGCGCCCGATGTGAATGCGAATACGTCCACATCGGTGAGGCTGGATATCACGCCCTTGTTGGCGGGGGAGGCATTGGCTGGATCAGTTTCCGGAGTGGTGGAAGTGACCGTGGTGTTGTTGGTGAGCACGAGTGAGGTCGCGGTGCCGGAGGTTCCGCCATGGTCGTCTGTGCGATAACCGATTTTGGAGGCAATCGTTGCAAGATCATCCTGAGTGTTGTCAGCAAGATGGTATTCTCCTTTTGACCACTGGCTTACATTCCGGTTGTAGCCGGTCCCCATGATCGGTCCCCAGGAGGTGTCGCCAGTGCCGTGGCCGCCGTAGTATTCCAGTGAAGATGTGCCATCATGGGATAGCCCGAGGTTGTGGCCGATCTCATGGGATGCCGCTTCGGCGATCAGTGACTCCGAGTTGCCAAGGTTGTCATGATAAACGAAGGCCGGGCGGTAAGTGGCGAAGTTGCTGATTCCGAAAACATCGACATAGGCCACTCCGCCGGCGCTGCTAAAGGGATTGAGCGCGCCATTCGCATCCGTCCTCCGCGTGATGAGGGCCATCGACGTGCGGTTGTTGAAAGTCGCGGGGCGCTCCGTGGTGACATCAATGTTGAATGGTGCGAAGTCTTCCGCCATCCGTTGCCAGATCCGCTTGATGACAATTTGCTCCGCATCACTGAAATTGGCCAGATCCGCATCCGTGCTGAATGCCACCGTGGGAATGCTGGTTCTCGATATCTCGGTGTTCCAGGCAGTGCCGGTCACGTTTTCCCCGCTGAAGTTGATATATAATACATTGGGTGCACCCGGCCGGCTGTGAAAAATGAGGGATGCGGGAAACGGGCTCACCGGGACGGCGGCCTTGCTGATGCGAGGCTCCTGAAGCTCAAGCTCCACGGCGGGTGCGGGCTCTGCCGGGTGCGCGCCATGGAATTTACAGGCATAACAAATTCCACCCTCGCGGTCCGCATGCATGGAGGGCAGGTCGCCCTCGGTGAAATGAATGCCACGCAGGCGGTTCTGCGCCCGCTCGCGAGCCTCCACCGGAAGCTGCTGCAACTGGGAGCGCAATCGCGAGGCCGGCAGTTGATCGATCTTTTGCAATTGGCCGGCAGGAAACTGCCGGGGACTTGGCTCTGCGCCCGCTGGGAGAGTGAACCCTGCCATGATGAAAACCAGACTTCTGAACATGACGGGACACAGATAAGGCAATCGAATGGATTTCATGGGCAGATGATGCGATGTCGCATGGAAATACTCATCTGAATGATCTGACTTCTGCAATCACCGAATCGTTTGGCCGGTGGTTCCAATCACATTTCCTGACGAGTCGCGGATTCTGGTTTGCGAAATGCGAAAAACCGCCATGTTCCTGCCCGTGGATTCAATCACGCAGGCAGCACTCGGAGCGGCGGTAGGGGAGTGGTTTCTCGGCAAGCGCTTGGGCAACCGCGCGCTCGCCTGGGGGGCCTTGTTTGGAACATTGCCCGATCTGGATGTGTTGATTTCCCCCTTGCTGGATCCTGCGTCCAACCTGTGGTGGCATCGCGGCCCGAGCCATTCGCTGCTCATCATGATCCTCGCCTCCTGGGCGCTCTCGCCTTGGTTGGCCAAGCGCTGGAAACGCAATAAAATCACCCGCAAGCGTGCTGGCTGGTTCATCTTCACCGCATGGAGCACCCACGTGCTCATCGATTGTTTTACGGTCTATGGCACCTCGGTTCTCTGGCCGTTTTCCTCCTATCGCGTCGGTTTCAACCACCTCTTTATCATCGATTTCTTTTTCACCCTGCCGATGTTGGTCACCCTCATCTGGCTTTCGTTTCTCAAGGGTAAAAAACAGCTCCCCAAACGCCGCAAGCTCAATGCCTGGGGCCTCGGCCTCGCCTCCGCTTACGCGCTTTTGAGCGTGGGCATGAAGTTCACCGCCTCCGCTGGATTCGAGGCCGACCTCGCCCGCCGCGACGTGAAATTCGAGCGCAGGATGGAAGCGCCCACACCCTTCAACATCATCCTCTGGCGCTCCGTCGTCGATCGTGGGGACGAATTCTGGATCGGCTACCGCAGTGTTTTTGAAACCAAAACCACGCCCGTCCGATGGACCATTTATCCCAAAGATGCCCCGGCGCTCGATGCCTTGGGCGAACTCCGCGACGCCCGCATGGTCAAGTGGTTTTCCGACGGCTGGTGGATCGCCCGCCCCCACGCCAAAGGCGTATGGGTGGGGGATCTGCGTTTCGGCGAAGGCCGCCGCTGGGGGGATAAAAAAGGCATGGTGGACAGCCGCATGGTGTTCTCCTGGGATATCCTGCCGGACGGCGATGGCGGCAGCCGCCTCCGTTCCCTCAGCTCCGGCCGCGATGGGGCAGGGGAGACACTCAGCCGCCTCACCCGCCGCATCGCCGGCGACCGCGAGGCATGGGAAGGCAACCCCCGCCTCGCCGCCGTCACCGGAAGATTGCCCGAGTTTCTCGCCGTCGAGGAATGAACCCGCAAGCCCCCGCCACCCGCGAAATTCCGCGCTTTAGTCAGGCGCAAAACTGGTTTATCCATCCCGCAGTGAAAGCGATACCCGCACTCCTCGCCCTGATCGTCCAAGCGGTGGCAGCGCCATCAGAGCCCGGAGAAACGGCGATCCGCTACCTCGAAAAAATCCGTACCCGCGAAGTCGATCTCACGCCCGGCGCAGACACCGCCCTCTCCGCCCAGACCAGCGATGCCAAACGCAAGGAAATCTCCCGCAGGCTCGAACGCATGGCACGCGACCTCGGCGCGGATCCGCTGGAAATCGGCGCCGTGAAGCTCGATGGCGACCTCGCTGCCGTGCTGATCCACAAGATCGGGGGCTTTGATCCCGGCCGCCTCCAGGTCTTCCCCGTGGCCCTCATCAAGCGCGAGAAGGGCTGGAGCGCCGCCCCCTTGCCCGCCTCTTTTGAGAACTCCGGCATTGGCTATGCAGCCGCCTTGCGGAAACGCATCGAGTCCCTCGAAAACTGGATGCTCAGCCAGCGCGCCTTCGATTTGGAGACCCTCCGCGATCAATCCGAACAACGCATGCGCAGCCGCATCGAGTCCTCCCTGCCCGCCCATGCCATGCGGGCCATGGATGCCTTCACCGCCACCGAGCGCTTCCTCAGAGCCTGCGAAACCCGCAATCTCCCCGAAGTTCTCGGCCTGCTCGGCGGGCTCTCCAACGTTCTGCCGGACGATTGGGCCCTGCGCCTCAAGAGCGCCGATGCCGCCCTTGCGGATTCCCCGAACGCCTTGCGCCCCTGGCGTCTCCTCATCGCCCCTGAGGTCCTGCGCGTCAGCGTCTATCAGGAAGAGGATCAGGAAAACGCAATGGCCTCCATTGCCTGCCTCGATCCACTGGGAAATCCCCCGGAATTCCGCACGCCGCGCGTCGAACTCGTGCACCTGGAACTCAACAAAACCCCCGATGGCTTCTGGCGCGTCGATCCCCCCGCTGGTTTCACCGAGGAACCCGGCCCGGAATCCGAAGATGAAGGCGAAAATCTCGATTCCGACCTGCTCGATCTTTTCCCCGCCAAGCTTGCCCTCAAGTATCCCGCCAAGCCGGAACCCACCGCTGCCGCCATCCGCGATGCCGTGTTTGCCGCCTTTTCCGCCGATTCCCCCGCCTCATGGGCACCCCTCGTCCACACCGCCGGCGAGCCCGAACCCGTCCGGGAAACCTGTGCCGCCGCCAGCCAAGTCTGGTGGGAGACCCGCAACCGCAACACTCCCCGCAAGCCCATCCCGCTTGCCTTCCACGAATCCGGAAATGCCGCCGCCGCCATCGCCCAGTTCTTCGATCCGCGGAACCCGGATAAAATCGACCTCCGCACCCTCTATTTCCACAAAACCGACATGGGCTGGCTCTGGTCGCCCACGCCCGATGACGACACCACCCGCCCCCTCCAAGCCTGGGTGGAGGATCAGGAGGAAAAATGGGACGAAAGCTGGCAGGAAAAACTCCTCGTGGACTCCATTCCCATCGACCGCCTCCAGCCCTCCTCCGCCCCCGAGGAAAGCGCCGCCCGCGCCGTCGTGGAAACCTGGCTTGCCGCCCTGCGCAAGGGCGATATCACCGCCGCCCTTGCCATCACCGTCCGCCTCAAGCCCACCGATAGCGCCCAGATCCTCTTGCGGAACCTCGGTTACGAACTCGGCGGCACCCAGCGCATGACCCAGCCCGCCACCATCACCGGCGTCCGGCGCGGCAGCTACTTCACCGCCGTCAGCGTCAAGAACCCGCTCGAGGAAAAGCCCGCCCATCCCCTCTACCCCGTCATTTCCACCCCTGCCGGCCCCCGCATCCTGCTGGAAGTGGACCTGCTCGCCTCCGGCAACCGCAGCCGCGATTACCTCAACAAAACCGCCCTCAACCGCCTCCGCAAAACCGATACAGACGCCGCCGCCGAGTTGGAGAAATCCTTCTCCTCCCACCAGCAGTCCGCCTCACCCTGAAAACTTTGCAGGACTCGCGGAAAATTTCCCGCCGCCAGCCACCGCTTGCCGCTATGGCCGGAAATGATCCCTCTCAACAGGGAAATGATTGATTTTAAGGCGCTTGGGGCCGCTTTTGGGAGTCGATTTTCAAAAACAAATTTGAACGATTTTGATTTTTCATGTTTTCTGAAGGTTGTCCGCCCCCGACATGAAAGAACATCCCATGAAATCGTCCCACACAACCGGTCCACCCGGAAGCGCGTCCCCAAATCACCGGCACCGCTCCACCCGCCGCCGCCAAATCGGCTCCCCGGGCATGACTCTTCTCGAGGTCACGGTCGTCATCCTGGTCCTGCTCAGTTTGGTCGCCACCCTCTTCTTCGGCGCCCAGTCCTGGAAACGCGGCTCGGACCGCGCCATCTGCATCGTCAATATCCACAACGTCCAAAAAGGCGTCCGCAGCTACTCCAACCTCTACGGGTTCGACCCCGGTGCCAGCGCCCCGAGTCTCAAATCCCAGATCATCGGCCTCGGCCGCTTTGTCGAAACAAGCCCCTCCTGCCCCGGCGGCGGCGCCTACAACTACGGCGGGACTTCCGGCGAGGACGTCATCCCTCCCATGGGCACCCTCTACATGGATTGCAACCTCGCCACCAGCGATGCCCACGTCCCCACCGTCACGCCCGACTGGTGATTTTTACCGCCTGCCCACAAGTCATCCCGGCGTGGAAGAAATCGCCCCCTTTTTCCGCAAATCCCCGGATCTTTTCCGCGATCACGTAAGTGCATTGTGGCCGGAATCATGACATGCTCCGCACATCGATTTCCCCGCCCCCTCCCGTGGTTTCTGAGGCCACGGTTGATGGAGGCTCCCCCCAGTAAAGTAGTGTAACTGCCCCGATCGCCCCCCCACAAGTGATCGGGGCAGACTGGAGGAAAACTCCGGTTTCCCTCCCGCCCTCTCCCGCCCGCCCCGACTCAGCGCTTCCAGATCCGGCCCAGATCCGCCGCATCCAGCACCCGCCAGGCCCCCTCGTTTCCCTCCAGTTCCAGCGCGCCGATCCCCGTGCGGATCAATCTCAGGGTAGGATACCCCACCGCCGCCGTCATCCGCCGCACCTGACGGTTCTTTCCCTCGATCAGTCGCAACTCCAGCCACGTCGTCGGAATCGCCTTGCGGAACCTCACTGGCGGATCCCGCGGCGGAAATTCCGGCTGCGGATCAGGCACCGCCACCTTGCAGGGACGCGTCCGGTGCCCCTGAATATCAATCCCACCCCGCGCCAGCTTCCCCACCGCCTCCGCCGGCGGCACCCCCTCCACCTGCGCCAGATAAGTCCTCGGATGTGCCGTCTTCGGGTCCAGCAGCCGATGATTGAAACCCGCCTCATCGCTCAAGAGCAGCAAACCCTCCGAGTCCATGTCCAGCCGCCCCACCGCATACACCCCCGCAGGAAATCCGAACTCCGCCAAAGTCCGCTGACCCGGTTGATCCGGCGTGAACTGGCAGAGCACCCCGTAGGGCTTGTAAAAAGCGATCACCATGAAGGCAGCAGGAAAAGTTTCACCCCCGGAACATGAAAAAACAC
>JALOTR010000066.1 GCA_025457805.1 Akkermansiaceae bacterium
TCCAAAAATATCAGCTTTGAGATACCCGTTGAGGGCAATGGGCGGGTCCAACGAAACCCAGGAAAAGTTTATCAGCAATTCGCACTCACTACCTTGAGACGCCGTGCCGGCGGTAAGCGCAGGCGTGAAACAACAGGGCAAGAGGATTGCATCCGGAAATCGCCCGCCCCATTTGCGATGGGGGAAAGTTTCTCCGCGCGGTTCAGTCTCCAGTCAACGGAGCGAGCGAGACGGCCAAACGGAAATAGGTGGCCGATTGGATGCTGAGCCCTGCTGCCGCTGCAGCGGGAATCAGCCCGTGAAGTGTTACTTCCTCATTGCCGTTGCCGATCGAGTTGGTCATCGACGCTGGAGTGATGGGAACCCATTCATCGAGGTCATTGGACGCCTCAAGAGTATAGCTCAAGTCCGGCAGATTCTCCGGGCGCGTGAACACGAATTCCATCTCCCCGCCTGGTGTTACAAGCAACTGCGGAAGGAGTGCCGCATCCTGGCTGCTTTCGCTTCCGCCGAGCGCGTATTCAAGGAGGGTGGACAGGCCATCCCGATCCGCATCGGCCGCAGCGTTGAAGCTCGCAGCGGGTTGTTGAACAAGGAAGCTGGCGAAGGATGGATCCGGGATGGAGGTGGTTCCGGTGTCTCTGAAGACGCCAATGGCGGAAATCTTCGGGTTGTTGGCAGAACCCTTCAGGAGGTCGACGTTGAGAATTCCGTCGTTCACCGCCACGTTTTGCACAGTGTGATCGAAGGCGCGAAATTGCCCTCCGCTGGCGGCAAAGATGTCGAGGTGCGGGGTGAAGAGGTTGCTGCCTCCCTCAATGCGTGCATTGAAGGTCCGCGAACCCGCGGAACCGAAGTTGATTTCTGCGAAGCGAAGCAGGACCCGATAGTCGCCGTTGGGAATCGGAATGGAGTAGCCGAAGCCAGCTGCATCCGCACTCCACCGCTCGGTCTGATAGATCACATCATCCGTCGTGTTGCTGATCGGACTGGCTGTGGAAAAGGTCGAACCCCGGTTGAAATAGGAAGCGGAGGTGCTATTGGCACCATTGGGTGCGGTGAGGGAAAAGGCTCCGAATCCGGCGGTGGCTGAACTCGCTTTTCCCCAGACGATGGTGAGACTGTTTGCTCCGCCGACCTTGTTAAAGGTGAATGCCACCCTTGCGACTGCGGTGTTTGCGGGGGTCCCGATGGCATCGTAATCCGTGGCAGCAGTTCCGACAGTCGCCCCATTGTATTGGACACTGTATTGAGTATCTGAATTCGGGGTATCACCAGTCCCCCAGAGAGTCAGGGTGATGGGGGTTCCCGCCGGGATTTCGCCGAGACCGGCGATTGTGGCAGTAGATCCATTCGCAGCCGTTTCGAAAAGATATGCGTCCAGCAAGGGGACACCATCGACAAAACCTCCGTTTGATGTCGCAAACAAGCCATTGGCTCCGGTATGGGTATAGGTCACACCGGTGATATTGGTTCCAGCAAGTGCGATTGGAGCAGCCGGGTTTGCGGTCGTGACGACATTGACGGAGGCAGAAGGATGGACACTCGGATCTCCGACCATGAAGTGGCCCGCATTGGCAGGGACAGTGGTGGCGTTGGGGGCGAAATCCACCAGCACACTCACCGGTGCGGGAATGCCCAAAGGCGTGTTATCTGCGATATAGAGATTCCCCGAGGAGTCCGTGAAGTTGGGACCGCCAGCGTTGAGACCGAAGACGAACTCGGGCGCAAGTGATGGCAGATTGAGAAAGACCGCCCGGGTCCCGATGGCGATGCCATCACCGGCGAGGTCCATGAGTCCGGCAAGATTCAAGGTATGGTAGTCTGCCTGACTGAGTCCACTCAAGGTGAGAATCACGCCACTCTGATCCGGCAAGGGGGCGACGGAAGTGATGGTGGCTCCTTTGTCTATCCCATAGTTTCCGATGCTTTCAAGACTACCCAAATCCATCGCCTGGTTGAAGTCGAGGCGGACGGTGTTTGGAGCTGTCATGGCGACGTTGGTGAGGCGCGGACGATCCGGGATGGAGGTGGCACCCACACCGCGGAAGTTAATCCAATTCAGGCGGAACAAGTCGCCAGTTCCAGGGGAACGAGTGAAAACAAAGTAGAGATCGGTCGATCCAATGGGCACATTTTGCAGGCTGCCCGCACTGAAATCGCGGTAGGAACCTCCGGTGCCAGTCACGGTGGCGGTGCCGATGAGACTTCCAGTCGGAGAACCGTTGCGGATCTCGATGTTTCCTCCCAAGCCTTGGGCGGATGCGCGGAATTGAATCGACTGGATTCCAGTCAGATTCAATCCATCGAAATGGATGAAGTCCCCATGGTCGATGCCGACGATGTCGAGCACCCCACCGACCGGATCCGTGGTGGAAGAGGTGGTGGTGCCGGATTGTCCATCGCGGGTTTGGGCTTGAGTGACTTTCGGCTGAAGAACGACCTTTGCGGATGCTTGAATGGACTCCACACCCGGAGCTCCTTGGTCGGTGTAAAAGGCATCAAAGACATAACCAAGATCCTCATCAAAGCCATGCGCTGAATCGCGGGGAACCGTCACGGTTCCTGATGTGGCGTATATCTGGCTCTCATTGTGTTGATGGTCATCGTGACCCAGCGAGGCTTCAAACAGAACGGACGACGCGGGAATCGAGCCGGCGGCGGTGGAACCATCTTCAACATCGCTGACCCATAGGGAGAAACTCACCTGATCACCCCAGTCAAAGAACGAGAAATTCGCCGGGAAGTCAAAACCGAGGAGCGGAGCATGGTTTCCCGCGTGGATGGTCAAGTTCGCTCTGGAAAACAACTGGTCTTCATCGGTGACGGTGAGCTGGACGCTGTAGGTTCCAGCAGTAGTGAAAGTGTAAGTCGGATTGGGCAGGGTGGAGTCGATCAAACCGTCACCATTGAAATCCCAGGCATAGGACAGAACCTGGCCGTCCGGATCAAGTGTTCCCGCCGAGCTGAAGTTGACTGTTAGAGGAAGTCCGCCCGAGTTGACATCGCTCCCGGCCACCGCGGTGGGCGTCGCTGCCCCTTGGGTGTATTGGATTTTCACAAGCTTCGAGTTGGCGGAATTGGAGGAGCCGAACTCCGTGCCCCACTCGATGAGATACATTGCTCCATCCGGGCCAAACTTCATTTCCAACGGACGATCAAAGGTCAGGTGAGGAGCGAAGCGGGTGATCTCCAGAATCGACCCGTCCGGGCGGGTGCGAACATCGAAGATCCGGTTGCGTGACCACTCCATGATGAACACCGAGCGATCATGGTAGCGCGGGAAATTCTTGGCCGGGGAATGCGCATAGACCGCACCCGCCATCGCGCAGCGGCCGCCACCGGCTCCAAGCTCGGAAAACTGCGGCGGGGCATTGGTGCTGCCGTCTGCATACCAAATCCATGCAGGGGTGGGGTCGGGCAGCAGATTGGGATTTCCTGCCTGTCCTCCGTTGTTCAGGAAAGTGGATGAGGCGAAATAGGCCGCTAGATCGACCCGCATTGATGCCATGGTCCATGGATTGCCAGCACCATCCGTGTAGGCCTTGTTGTCCCCGAGAAAATAAGGCCAGCCGAACCAACCCGGGCCTTTCACCTGATTGAACTCATCATGACCTCTGGCTCCCTCGAACGGATTCGTGGTGCTGGGATCGCGTCGGTCAGGTCCGACATCGCCGTAATAGACCCAGCCTGTATAAGGATCCACACAAAGGCGGAAACAGTTCCGGGCACCTTTGGTATAGATTTCCGGGCGACCCGCTTGCGTTCCTGGCGGAAACAGATTTCCGCTCGGGATCGTGTAGTTCGGGTGGGCGGGCGGACCTGCGCCTACGTTCGGGCGAATCCTAACGATTCCACCGCGAAGGTCGTTGGAGTTCGGTGACCCCTTCCGACCGTCATTGGCGATGCTTGTATCATTCCGAGGGCTGAACTGGCTGGCCCATGTGTTGTCACCCAATGACATCACGAGATTGCCGTCAGGGGTGAATGCAATGGAGCCGGCCTGGTGATGGCCGGCACTGCGGTTGGTGAAATACTCGAGGATCGAAACCTCGCTGGCGGGGTTGAGATCCCCGTTGCCATCAAGGGTAAACCGGGAGAGGCGGTTGTTGGGTCCTGATGCCGGAGACCATAGTATATATAGATTCCGGGAGGTTGTGAAATCAGGAGCAAGCGCGATGCCCAGCAATCCGTATTCACCACCGCTGTGGGCGTTGAGGTTGCCGATGACGCGGGTGTTTCCCGCACCTTGGTCGTGAACTTTGACCGCCCCCTTCCGTTCCACCAGATAGACCTTGCCGGTGGAATCAATATCCATGTACATCGGGTTGCTCACGGTGTTGTCCAACACGACCTTTTCATAATTGGCTTCAATCGTGGCCCCGCTGTCGCCTTGCAGGAGGCCAGCCGCCCATTCGATCGCATTGACCATGAGTCCACGGAAAATCGGGTCCGAGTAGGTTGCATTGGCATGGCCAGGCCCGAGATAAGCGCTGCGACCCCCATCGAATTCATGGCACCACATGATCGGATGATCGTTGCCGTGATTGGTTCCAGTGACGCCGGGGCGATCGGGCTCCTCAGGATTCGCCGAGACAATGGCGGCATTGAGGTGCGCGAGAACATGCACGCGGCCACGGGGACTGGTGGTGAAGTTATACCATTCCTCGGAAACGGTCCATTCCACCACCCGCTGGTTGGTTGCGGGATTGATGACATCGGTGATAGGATGCACCTGATCGAGAAAATCCACTGTCCCAACCTGAACGGGCGGATGATTGGTGAACTCCGCACCGACAAGATCAATGTACCAAGGCCAAGAGTGCTCGGTATCGGAGGCGGCATGGATACCCACGTAGCCGCCTCCGTTTCGATACCATGCCTGAAACGCATCCTGCTCGCTTGGATTGAAGACATCACCCGTCGTATTCAGGAACAAAACGACGTCATGGGTGGCCAGTTGGCTGATGAACACGGCCGAGTCATTCGTCTGCGTCACCTCGAAGTGATGCTCGGCGGCAAGCTGATTGATCGCGGTGATCCCTGAAGGAATCGATCCATGCGCGAAACCGGCCGTCTTCGTAAAAACGAGCAATTTGAAGCCATGGGCCGAAAGCGTGGCGGGCGCAAGGATGAGCGCCAGCAACAGGACGATCCTAACAGCAGTCGATAACAGAGGCATAAGTGTGGAGGATTGGGTTTTAAAATGGGAAATTCCTGCACTTCCCGTCGGTCGCGGCTGTCGATTCCCCAATCAAGGAGAGGTTTGACCGGGACTCGGCAGAGCGACATCCTGATAGGTGTTGATCCGGGGGCGGCCAGAAACTGGATCCACAAAAGCAAAGATGAGATACCGCATGCCGGGCAGGAAGCGCAGAGAACTTTCATTCGCAGTTCGCCAGGCTTCACCTTGTTGGAATTCGAAAATCACCGGAGCCATGTTGAAGGAATCCCGAGACTTGGGCATGGCGTAACCGTACATCCCTGCGGCATGAAGCATGCCCTTGTGTTCCCCGATGATGAAACGGATGTCCTTATTGTAAAAGTTCGCCACAAATGCGCCGCCGTCCGGAAAATTCTT
Source organism: Akkermansiaceae bacterium (assembly GCA_025457805.1). Classification (GTDB taxonomy): domain Bacteria; phylum Verrucomicrobiota; class Verrucomicrobiia; order Verrucomicrobiales; family Akkermansiaceae; genus Luteolibacter. The sequence continues at coordinate 5,582 of JALOTR010000066.1, forward strand.
CGGATGATCATTGATGACGAGAACCCGCCACGCCGGCGAGGTGGTTGAAGCCCCCTCTTTTGATTGTGTCTTCACGAAGACCAGCAGGGCGGAATTGACTTCCGGAGGAATGACCGCGGTCGCGAATGGTTTGCGATCCGTGGAGGAGAGGAATGCAATGGAGTTTTCCACGGCGAAGCAGGTCACTCTGGCTGAGATCTGGTTATCGGAAACCGGACAGGTGATTTCAGCGCCCTTCCCGGAAGATGTGATGACCGATGAAGGTTCATCCTTTCCTCCAAAGCTCAAGAGTCGGCACTGGACTTGGCGACCTTCCTGAGCTCCAGCCAACGCCGGGAGGAACAGAATCAATAACAATAAGGAGCGCATCATATAATGGGAGAAACGGTTTGAAAGCACATGCTGAATTCAAATTTCAGATGAATTCATCCAGCGGAAATGGACCATCGCAAACCGACGTCCAAAGTTTTTATTGGCATCACTCGTCAATGCTGCGACAGGGACGTCCGCCTTGTCGAGCAAATCGATATAGTCGGGCACACGCTGCAAAACAGCCTCGCAGACCGCAGTTGCCGTGATTCTGTCATTGGCATCGCGAGCCTCGCCATACCCACGGATCGTAAAAGTGTCGGAGCGCGGGGTGGCGGCGTTGCCGAGAACATTGAGGAGGTCCGCTTGACTGAGGTATCCAGGTGCTCCCTGGAAACTGCTGCCAGTGCCGGCGTTTGTATTCAAATATTTGTAATCGGCCACCGTGGCTTCGGGGATCTCGAAGCCGGCGCCGAGAATGTTTCCGAAGATGTTGAAGCTCGCATCGTCGATGGCCTGTTGGAGGGCTCCGCGTTGGGCAGTCTCCCCGCTGCCGATGCGACGATTGACGAATTCCGACAGTGACAGGAAGGGGCCGCGCTGGCGGACCTGCTCGACGATTTCTTCGGCGAGGTCCTGTAGTTCGCTATCGGGGTATTCTCGCGCTCCGAGCCAATAGGTTTCCTCAAGGAGGTCGCTTTCCACCGGCAAGCGAAAACGGCTGATGCGCGATGAACCCGCGTTCGTCGCGGGGAGATTTGAGAACGCGGAGTTTTTGGCTCCCTTGTTGAGCTTGTTGGCGATGGCTTGTGAGTCGTGGATCGAGCCGAGCATCGCTTTCCAGGCAGCAACGGAGGTGGAGTTGATGTTGAAAGCGCCGTTCATCAACTGCCAGGACGCGATCTTGGTGTAGGCATCGCCTGCAGTGACTTCGCTTGCGAGAGTGGCTGCGGATTTCCCATCAGGGGCGTAGAGGGAGATCCGAGGGTCAACAAGGGCTTCACCTGCGACAAACTCCGAGACGAGGCTTGCCGTCGTCTTGTTGGAGCCAAAGGGGCCGGTTTGATCGGAAAGTCCGGAAAAATAGAAGCGATCATAGAGGGCGAGGTTGAGGAGGAACGAGTGGTCCATGAGATCAGACCCGCTGCCATTCGTGATCGGTTTACCCGGATCCAACAGCGGGTGGGCCCATGAATTGCCGATCGGTTGTGCGAATCTCGGAAGATATCCCGAGGCTCCTCCCGGATTCGCTCCATTGAGGCTTGATAGCGTCTGAAGGGGCGCCAGTGGCACATCATACATGACTCCGAACTTGAGACCGGTGTTGCCGGTCTGTCCGGTGATGAAGTTGCCACGCCCGGTGAGAGGATCGAACTGCAGAAGATTGTTGGTGCCGTTGTCTAGACGCTGGAGGACCAGTTCATGCGAGTGGTTCACTGGGTGTTCGCTGATGAATTTCTGCGAGGAGGCGCCAATGGATGCATGTGCGAAGCACCAGGGCTTGCTGGCAAGTTTGCCATCCTCACCATCCGGATTGAGCCCTCCCATGGTAACCTTGGCTTGAGCGCTGATCAGCGCGAAGGGTTTGGCGGTGGCGATGTCCTTGATGGAAGTAGTTGAGTGGGAGTGCATGGCCATCGTGTTGATGGTTCCGGATTTCGGATAAGTGATGGTCCCGTTGGGCTCGATGAGAGTGTCCTGCAATCCCGTCGGTTTTTCATAGTCCATCTCGATAACGCCGGAGGAGACTGACGTGCTTGTGCCAGGTGGCTTCGCAAAAATCTCGACGGTGAACTTGTTGTTGCTGAGTTCAGGCACGCTCAGAGGAGAGAATTTGAGTGAGAATTCATCCTGTGCCCGCGCTCCGATGCATCCGCCTCGGCTCATCGGGACTCCGTTCTCGACTTCAGTCGAGGAAACCCGCAATCCACGATAAGTAGGACAGAACCAATCCAGATCGAAGCCGATGCCGTCTCCGCGCCAACCGGGCAGACCATCAATGTTGAGGGTGCGGGTTGAATTGTTGTCCCAGTCCGAGAAGATCCTTTCGCCTCCATACTCGTCTGCCCAGGTTCTATTGGGTGGGATGTATGGGGAAAACAACATGACTTCCCCGGGGAGAAGCCGGAACGTCGATGAACCGATGAGAGGTGAGCTTGGTGTTCCCCGATTGGTCTTGAGTGTCATTCCGAAGCGCTTGCTGACTTTTCCCTCCTGCGCACTCTGCTGGAACATGGTGTCAAGAGGCGCAGGGCCATTGGTTTGTGCCTGGCCGTTTCGGAATACCTGGAGGGCAAAGGGAACATTGCCGAATACGACCTTCAGTTCATTGAACTCCAACGCGACATTGTAGGGGTTGTGCAATGTGACCACCGGAGTGTAGAGAAGATGTAGCAGATAGTCGTAAGAGGTCCCGGCAAAATTGGCACCCCAAGGATTGTGAAGCTGCGCTGCGATCTCCTGTGCCTTGGTGCCAGGAGGCTTTGGAGTCATATCACCGGCAATCCCCGGACCCGGCTTCGGATATCTATAGATATCGCGAGTGAGCAAGCTGAAGAGGACCTGGACCTTTGCAATGGTAGGCATCAGGACAACTCCCGGTGGGGGCGCTAGAACGACCGAGCCGGGCACCCCCGAGTTCGGATTCGAGTTCTGCGTCGCCTTCCAACCCGAGGGCCCCTGCGCTTTGAGAACCGGGATTCCTCCCGGCGAGGTAAGCCGGGCGCTATCCTTGTAAATTCTGGCAAATTCTTGCAAGGACTCCCATCGTGGATCGGAGGGAGCGGTAACACCAAGAAGGGATTCATAAATGCCCTTTTTCGCGTAGTTCGGAGGCAACGAACTGGAATTGGTGAGAAGGCTGAAATCCTCCTTCAGGCCACCGGTTGCGGTATTCGTGAAGATTCCAGTTGATAGGGAAGTCACGTCGTGGGTGAGGGATTTCAGCCGGGATTGGGTTCCTGCTGCCAATGTCTCGGAGGCCAATTGCATATTGAGACTGGTGATGCCTTTTCGGATTATGGAAATTTCCGGCGAACTGTTTTCGAAATAACTTCGCTCCAGGCTTTCAAGTCCATTGATCGAAGCGGTATTGGGGCGTTCACCGGATCCGAGTTGGGCGGTTTGCATGCCTTTGGTGTTTGCACCATCCTCGTAGGGTGTATTGATGCGGACCTTGACACCTTCGTCCATCGTCGCCCACGCGAGTGCACCACGTGCTTTCCCGGAGGTGCGCAGTTTGGTGGCTTTTACAATGTCTTTGGCCGGGGCTGACTTTCCGAG
>JALOTR010000067.1 GCA_025457805.1 Akkermansiaceae bacterium
GCGAGACCGTGCGAGACATGGAAACGGTAACGATGCCTTTCCCAGCCCTTTGGGCGCAGATCAAGGACCACCTCGCCGGGATGACGGAAAACTACCTTCCGCTCTGCGACTACCGGCAGCTCTGCGCGGAGAACAGATTGAAGGATAAGGGGCAACAGGATTCGCTGGCTGAGACACTGCATCACCTCGGCATCATTCTGCATTATCCAGACGATGCCCGCCTACACGACACCACCGTGCTCAATCCGCGCTGGGTGACGACTAGCGTTTACACGCTGCTAAGGCATGTGGAAAAGCGCCAGATGGAGAGCGGAAAATTCACCGGCCACCTGACGCTCACGGAGGCCCGCACCGCCTTACCAAAAGAGCGCCCGCAAATGGACCGCGAGGGCAAGCCGCTGGACATGGTGGCCTATTTGCTGGGGCTGATGGAACGCTTCGAGCTGTGCTACCCACTGGAAAACTCCAACATGAGAGAGGCGATCTGGTTGATCCCACAGTTGCTGGCACCTCAGAACCCGGCGGATCTGGGCGATGCATGGTTCCGCAAAGCTGCAACCCGCCTGCGCTATGAATACAACGTATTGCCGGAGGGGCTGCTGCCCCGCTTCATCGTGCGGGCACACCCGCTCGTCCATCACGACCAAGTCTGGCGGCAAGGCGTGGTGTTGGAAATGGAAGACGAGAAGACACGCACTCCCGCCCGAGCTCTCGTGATCGCAGAGCCTGCCCGCAACCGCATCGAGGCAACCATCATGGGACCCGTCCCCGCCCGCCTGCGCCTCACCAAGCTCGTGCGCGCCCACTTCGAAGACATCCATTCCACCTTCACCCGTATGGAAGAACGGAAAGGCAAGAAGGTGACCGTGAACAATTTGGACGCCCGCGAATTGGTGGAACTGGTGGCGCAGCCTGGCCATTTCCAAAGCGTGCGGACCTTGGTGCTGGACGAGCGGAACAAGAATGTAAGCACGATTGCCACCGAGGAAGAGGGCAGTGTGCGCATCGACCAAAGCGCCGAACTCGACCGGGTGGCCTCGCCCAAGGGGAAGGAGAGAGGGTCTGAGTTGCTGAGATTGATTTCGAAAAACCTAGATGGAGGACCTCCCAAGGTCTTTGTCAGTTACGCCCACAGTGATGCTGGCTACCGTGACGTCATCCTCCAGAACCTAGAGGTGATGGAACACGATGGGATCATCGACGCTTGGTATGACGGCAAAGTGCTCGCGTCTCAGGACTTCGACAAAGAGATCCGGCGTGCCTTGAATGAAGCGGACCTCATCATTTTCCTCATCAGCACGGCTTCCCTGCGCTCTAAATACATCCGCGAAATTGAAGTCGCCCGCGCGCTAGACCGCATTGCGGAGACGGCGGATACAGAGAGCCCGGTGCGTGTCGTTCCCATCGTACTTGAGCAAGACTGCGCTTGGAAAACCGGGCCGCTGGCCCATCTGCAAAGCCTACCCGGCGACCGGCGCGGTAACCTCAAGGCCGTGGACCAATGGCCAAACCGCCGCAAGGCCTTCAACGCCATCGAGCAAGCACTGCGCAAGACGATCGAAGACGGATGATTTCCCATTTTTACATCATCCCAGCAGCCTGCTTTGGCAAGGCCCAAGAAGAATGAAAATCTCCCATCTCGCCGCCTACCCCTTGCCCCCGTTTTCCGCGTTCGTGATCGATTTTCCTCACGGCATAGCCACGGACGATCATGAGTTAGCGGAGTGCATCTCATCCCCGATCCCAAAGGCACAGGTAAGCCCACTCTTCCTCGGCGCAGTCGGTGGTAGTTGACAATCTATTTCTACGTTGATCGACGTCGGCAGACACCTGCAAAAAAGGCGACAGCGGCTGGTGCCGACTATGTTGCTTTTGATGTCGCAAAAGAAGCATTTGTCTCAGAACCGGCGCCGAAACTCAACGACATAGTCGTGGGTCGAAAATCGAGCCTATCCTCCGTGATCGTTCCTCACCCAAATGGACTTTCGCTCAAAAATGACGAATCGATTCTATCCGCTCACCTTCCGGGCTTCCTTCTTCCAGCGCCCTTGATCAAACTGCCGCAAAAAGAAGTTTAAACGGAGGACGGTTCTGCCATTGTCGAACGCACAGCCCAGCCCTCACATGATCTACAGAGAGCAAACCGCGTATGATGAAGCACTCCGCCGTATCGAAGCATGCGGAAGGAAAGGTGCGAATAGGACGAAACTCGATCTGAGTAAACTTGGCCTCAGCGCCCTGCCGCAGGAACTCGGCAAACTCTCCGCGCTGGCGGAGCTTAACCTCTCTGAAAACCAACTGCGCGCCCTGCCGCCGGAGATCTGCCAACTCACCGCTCTAACGGATCTTGATCTTTCCGACAACCAACTGAGCGCCCTGCCGCCAGAAATCGCTGGTCTCTCGGCGTTATCTGAGCTTGTCCTCTCAAACAACCAACTGAATTCCCTGCCCCCGGAAATCGGTCAACTACTCGCACTAAGATCCCTATTCCTTCACGGGAATCCCCTAACTGCCCTGCCGCCAGAAATCGGCGGACTTTGTTTACTGTCGGGGCTTTACATCTCCGGGACTCCCCTAAGCACCCTGCCACCGGAGATTGGCCAACTCTCCTCGCTAAAGGAACTATACCTTCAGGACAACCAGCTAAGCACCTTACCGCGGGAAATTGGCCAACTCACCTCGTTGACGGAGCTTTGGCTTCAGGGTAACCGCCTGAAAAAGCTGCCGAGCCAACTAGCCGAAATACCGCGTCTTGAGAGGCTCTACCTTCAAGGCAACACGGCACTTAACCTGTCTCCTACAATTCTCGGCCATGATCCGCTCGAGGCGAGTGGAGGCTTTGTCTCCGCGAGTTCCATCCTCGATTTTTACTTTGGGAGAGCATACGGGACTACCCGCCCACTCAATGAGGTCAAGCTGATCCTAGTGGGGCGCGGTGGGGCGGGAAAGACCTGCACGGTGAATGCGCTCCGAGGACTGCCATTTCAAGAGGGCGAAGCGAGCACTCCAGGCATTGCTCTTTGCGATTGGAAAATGGAAGGCTGCAAGGGAGGAGCTGTGATGGCGCACGTTTGGGACTTCGCCGGACAGGTAATCACCCACGCGCTGCATCAGTTTTTCTTTAGTACACGCTGCGTGTATGTGGTGGTCCTAACTGGTAGAGAGAATAGCGAGCGGGAGGATGCGGAATACTGGCTGCGTCTCATCAAGGCCTTCGGGACGGATGAAAATGGGCACGGCCCGCCGGTTCTCGTCGCGCTCAACAAATGGGATGAGCCAGGCTGCCGACCGAGGGTAGATCGAGGCGCTTTACAGGAAACCTATCCCTTCATCAAGGCCTTCGTGGAGACAGACTGCAAAACGAAAAAGGGAATCGAAAAGCTCAAGGCTGCGCTTTGCAGGGAGGTCAGTCGCTGCAAGTGGGTCAGAGAGCCAATGCCTGAATCATGGGACACGGTTCGCCACGCTTTGACTTCTACCAAAGGGAAACGAAAACGCCCACACTTGCCCTACAGAGAATACCGAGCACTCTGCGAGCAACACGGTGTTAGGGACGAGGGGCAGCAGGACTCACTTTCCGAGATTCTTCACAATTTGGGCACTGCTCTGAACTACCGGACGGACCCACGACTTAGGGAAGCCACAGTACTGATGGCCGACTGGCTCACGGAAAATGTCTATGGGCTGGTTCGACGAGCGGAAAAACAGAGTGGAACTCTGAAACAAGCAGATGTGGATGCGGTGCTATGCCGGGAAAAAGATTCTGAGATGAGACGGTATCTTGTGCATTTAATGGAACGTTTCGAAATTGCCTACGCCCCAAAATTGGGCGATGGTCTATGGGTGGTGCCGCAAGCGTTACCAGACACCCAACCCGCAGCCGCCAGCGCATTCCGGAATGTTAAGGATGCGACGCGCTTGCGCTTCACCTACACCGCACTGCCGGAGGGACTCGTGGCCCGTGCAATAGTTCGCTTGCATGAGTTCGTCGAAGTCATAAGCGGCAAAAGACTTCAGTGGGCTAGTGGCGCAATTCTCACTCGTGAGGGCGCCCGCGTGCTAATTCGGGCAGAACCTCAGGATCGCCGAGTAGCAATCACGGTCACAGGGCCGCCCATGTCCCGACAACAACTTGCTGGACTTTGCCAAGCCGAAATGCGCGCTATCCACCATGAAATCCGTGGCTTGGACCCTCTAGAAGAAACACTGGTTGAAGGCAAATGGGCCTCTGTGGCAACTTTGGAAAGTGATGAACTGAGGGGAAGAAAAAGCGGTATACCAACCAAAAACGGCACGGTAATGGTCGATCCCGTAGCAGCAAACAACGCATTTTCCACTTGGCCAGCTAGGCGCGAGGATCTTTGGAAGCCAACCGCATTTATCAGTTACTCGAAAAGCAATGTTACGCAACGAAAGCGGCTGGAGTCCGAACTTAAGATCCTGAGCAGAGAAGGACTTCTTTCAAACCACTGGCATGACCGGATGATCGATCCCGGAGATAAGTGGGATGCTAGAATCCAACGTGAACTTTCCGAAGCGGATGTCGTGATTGTTTTAGTAAGTGCCGCAGCCCTAGCTACCGACTATATTACCGAACACGAAATCCCGAAGTCGTTAGAGCTACATAATGCCGGGAAGACCGTGGTTGTACCGGTTATACTAGAGAATTGCCGCTGGGAAAAAACGGCTCTGGGCGTGCTGAATGCCCTTCCAGAGAAGTCGAAAGCACTGAACACATGGACGCGCCCCTCAGACGCATGGGAATCCATAGGCAATGGGCTAGCAAAAGTGTTTGAGAAGCTGATGAGTAACCACACAGGCCGCTCACCGCGAGAAGCACCCCTAAGTAAAGGGCAGCGTAGTTGAATAGGTAGCTAATCATCTCAGTTGTCACAAATACTCTCATAACTCTTGGCAACCTGGATCCAGTCACCGATTGAAATCCGCCATACAAAGCCGCGCCGAGCTGGGGCTCAGCGCTCCCGGGGTCATAGGTGTTGGGCACCTTCTCTTTGGGGCACAAGGAAGGGCGATATCGGATCGCCAAAGACCATGGTAGGACAATGGATGGCGCTTCTCTCACTTCATTGACCGCCCATGGGGACGGCGGACCGATTCCGCCGCTCCTTGATTTATTTCATCTCCCACTCCAGAAACGCCCATTCATCCGCGGTGCGGTCGATGGTTTTGGAGAGGGCGGTGCCGGCGCCGTGGCCGGCGCTGGTGTCGATGCGAATGAGGACGGGCGGGCCGTCCTTGGCTTGGTATTCCTGGAGGCGGGCGGCGAATTTGAAACTATGAGCCGGGACCACGCGGTCGTCGTGATCGGCGGTGGTGACCATGGTGGCGGGATAGCGGGTGCCGGGCTTGAGGGCGTGGTACGGGGAATATCGTAGCAAGGCCTTGAACTCTTCCGGATTCTCCGCGCTGCCGTAATCCTTTTCCCATGCCCAGCCGATGGTGAACTTGTGAAAGCGCAGCATGTCCATCACGCCGACGGCAGGGAGCGCGGCTCCGAAGAGGTCGGGCCGCTGGGTGATGCAAGCGCCCACGAGCAGGCCGCCGTTGCTGCCGCCCTGAATGGCGAGTTTGGAGGTGGAGGTGTATTTTTCCTTCACCAGCCACTCGCCACAGGAGATGAAATCATCGAAGACATTCTGCTTGCGGAGTCGGGTGCCGGCGAGGTGCCACTCGCTGCCATACTCGCCGCCGCCGCGCAGGTTGGCCACGGCGAGAATGCCACCGCGTTCGAGCCAGACGGCACGGGAAACGGAAAAACCGGGAGTGAGACTGATGTTGAATCCGCCATATCCTGTGAGAAGAACCCGATGGCTGCCATCCAATGAGATGCCCTTGCGATGGGTGATGAACATCGGCACCTTGGTGCCATCCTTGCTTGGCACGAAGACCTGGCGCGTTTCGTAGGCATTGCCATCGAAGGCCACTTTCGGGCGCTTCCACAAGGTGCTTTTGCCGCTGGAGATATCATATCGGTAAATCGCGCCGGGATCGGTAAAACTGGTGAAGGAGTAAAAGGTTTGTTTGTCCTCCTCGCGGCCATAAAAGCCACCGGCACTGCCGATGCCAGGAAGCTCGACATCACGCACTTTGTTGCCATCCAGATCGAACATCACCACCGCGCTCTTGGCATCCTGAAGGTATCCGCAAAAAAGCCTGCCGCCCACCATGCTCACGCTCCTCAGCAGGTCCTTGGTTTCCGGCACGATGGTTTTCCATGCCTCGCGCTGCGGCTTGCGGATATCGATGGCGATGACTTTCTGGCGCGGCGCATCGAGGCTGCTGCGGAAATAGAAGACATCTCCCTTGTTGCCCACAAAGTCATATTCCGCATCGGCTTCTGTGAGCAGTTCCACCACAGGCGCGCCTTCCTTGTGCAGTTCCTGATAGAAAAAGCGGTTCTTGGGATCGGTGCCCTCGGTGATGTGGATGCAGAGAAACTTCCCATCATCCGTGACATAACCGCCAAATCCCCACTTGGGATGATCCTTGCGTTCATAGATCACGCGGTCTTCGGATTGCGGTGTGCCGAGTTTGTGGAAACAGAGTTTATGGAATTCATTCTTCTGGGTCAGAGCAGCACCTTCCACAGGCGCATCATAACGGCTGTAATAGAAACCACTCCCATCCATCGCCCATGAAATGCCGCTGAACTTCACCCACTTGAGACGATCTGTCAGGTCCTTGCCGGTGGCCACATCGCGGACGAGGATTTCGTTCCAATCGCTGCCACCGCGCGAGATCGAGTAGGCAAGCAGTTTGCCATCCTCGCTAGGCACGAATCCGGCAAGCGAAACCGTGCCATCCTTCGAAAGTTCGTTGGGATCCAACAGAATCCGCCCTTCGCCGTCCATCGTGTCGGACACCTTCAGCACGGCCTGATTCTGCAAACCGGAGTTATAATTGAAAAACCAGCGCCCGCCATACTCCCGGGGAGCGTCCGTGCGTTCGAAGTTCCACAACGCGGAAAGCCGCTCACGGATTTCTCCACGTTGGGGAATGGCGTCGAGATATTGGGAAGTGACCTTGTTTTGTGCAGCCACCCATTGTTTCGTTTCCTCCGCCTGATCATCCTCAAGCCAGCGATAGGGATCGGGCACCGGAGTGCCGTGGAGCGTTTCCACGAGATCGTCCTTGCGGGAGACGGGATACTCGATCGCGGCATGGAGAGGATGGGAAAGGATCATCAGGAGGCAGAGGAATCGCGGGTGCATAAGGGCTTCGGAAATTACTCCTCTGGAACGGCGCGGCGCACCAGATTTATCTGAATTTCCGGTGAGGATCAAATCGCCATCGTCAGGGCAACAACGTCAGGGAAAATCAGGCATTTTTCGACCACGGATTACACAGATTCCACGGATTTTCAGACTCCAATCCTGTTTCAGTTCGCACCGAATCCGTCACCAAAGTCTCCTTTTCGGGTTTTTCTGAGGCTCTTCGTCCCAACTCAATCCGTGTAATCTGTGTAATCTGTGGTTCCTATCTTCGATTTCAGCAGACGGACGCCCTAAGGAGGGGGCCTTGTCGCCATTGGCCCGCCGCGGAGCTTGAAGTGGCATGGAAATGGCGATAGTCCTTCAGCGCCGCCCACATGGAAACCAAATCCCCCAGCCTGGATGCCTTGCGCATCGATCGCACGCAAGCTCCGCCACGAAGCGGCGGGCGTTGGTGGATTTGGCTCCTCATCCTGCTGATCGTCGCGGCCGTCGTTTGGTGGTTCCAGCGTCCGAAACCACCCGAAGTGCGGACGGCAACCGTGCAGGTCCGCAGCACTCCGGCCGCCGGAAGTGGCGGAAAAACCCTGCTCAATGCCTCCGGCTACGTCACCACCCGCTTGGAGGCCACCGTTTCCTCGAAGGTCACCGGCAAGGTCGCCGAGATCCTCGTGGAGGAAGGCATGAAAGTGGAAAAGGACCAGATTCTCGCACGCCTGGATGCCTCGAACGTGCAGGCCAGCCTGCGCCTCGCGGAAGCTCAACTCGCCACCTCCCGCACCATGCTCGCGGAGACGGAACCGATGTTGAAGTTTTCCGAAATCGAACTCAATCGCCTCAGCGGCCTCGTCGAAAGCAAGTCGATCAGCCAATCGGAACGCGACAAGGCAGAGGCGGATTTCCAAACCCAAAAAGCCAAACTCGAACGCCAGCGCGCCGAAGTCACCGTCGCCGAGCGCCAGGTGGATGAGTGGAAACAACAACTCGACGACACCATCATCCGCGCGCCCTTCGCCGGGGTGGTCACCACCAAGGATTCGCAGCCCGGTGAAATGATATCTCCGATGTCGGCGGGCGGAAGTTTCACCCGCACCGGCATTTGCTCGCTGGTCGATATGGACTCGCTCGAAATCGAAGTGGACGTCGGCGAAAGTTTCATCAACCGCGTCAAGGAAGGCCAGCCGGTCATCGCCACACTGGATGCCTATTCCGTTTGGAAAATTCCATGCAAGGTGCTTGCCATCATTCCCACGGCGGACCGCCAGAAAGCGACGGTGAAAGTGCGGGTTTCCTTCAATCAGCTCGATCCGCGCATCCTGCCGCAAATGGGCGTGAAGGTGGCATTCCAAGGAGAGGAAAACGCCGCGCCAGCCGCCGGGAAAATGCTTCTAACGGTTCCGGAAGATGTGATCGTGAAAATCGACAGCCGCGACGTTGCCTGGGTCGTCCGCGAAGGCAAGGTCGAGCGCCGCGCAGTGACCGTGGCCGATGCCAATGGCGGCGAAGCCAGCATCAGCGCCGGGCTTTCGCAGGGCGAATCCGTCATCCTCAATCCACCCTCCGCCCTCACCGATGGCATGGCCGTCAAAGTTCTATCATCTCCATGAGCACTTCTCCCCAAACGCTGGTCCGCATCGACAATGTCTCCCGCAACTTCAAGCGTGGCTCCGAGGAAATCCATGTATTGTCCGGGCTCAATCTGGAAGTGAAGGAAGCCGAGTTCCTTGCCTTGATGGGGCCTTCCGGATCGGGGAAATCCACCTTGCTCAATCTCATCGGCGGCCTCGACCGGCCCAGCTCCGGCACTGTCCAGATCGGCGCGGACCGCGTGGACCAGCTATCCGATGCACAACTCGCCGCCTGGCGCGCGCGGCACATTGGTTTCGTGTTCCAATTCTATAACTTGCTGCCTGCTCTAACAGCCGAGCGCAACATCGA
>JALOTR010000068.1 GCA_025457805.1 Akkermansiaceae bacterium
GCCAGGGAATTTTCAACCGCAGATGGACCCAGATTTACGCAGATGAAAGAGGGATGATGCCCGAACCATTGCGAAGGGAACCGAATCGTGCCCTGATCATGAGAATCACTCCGTGGTTTCATCCGTTTCCGCGTTCATCTGCGTTCATCCGCGGTTCATTTGTTCTTTATCGGAGTCCGTGATCCCTGGCTTGATCGCCGTGAGGCAAGCGGGATCTTTGCTCACTTGCCTTCCACGTAGCGCGTCATTTCCGCAGCGGCGAGAAGGAAGGCACCCACGCCGAAGTCGGCTGTGGAGCGGGCGTCCACGAACTGGCCGGGACTGGCTTTTTCACCGATCGGCTGGATGTAACCGAGCCTGCCATCCTCCTGCAGCGCTTTTGTGGTGAGATATGCCCAACTCTTTTTGACCACTGGCTCGTAGGTCGCCTTGTCGAGCACGCCCTTTCGAAGTCCCCACAAGTAGCCGCGAGTGAAGAAGGACGTGCCGCTGGTTTCCGGACCGGGTGCATGTTCCCCATCTAACAGACTGCGCGTCCAATAACCCTCCGCATGCTGGCAGGCGGCGAGGCTTTTGGCCATGGCCTGATAGATGGATTGATAGTGGGCGCGATCCGGATGGCCTGCCGGGAGACTCTCGATGACCATCGGCAAAGCTGCAAACACCCAGCCATTGCCCCGCGCCCAGAAGTCTTTGCGACCATTCACGGATTTGTGTTTGGGAAACACATACTTCGCATCCCGGAAAAACAGCGCTGCCTCGGAGTCATACATCAGGTCACGGGCGTAGTCGAAGTAATCGCGGAGTTTCTTCAGGTAATGCGGATCGCCGGTGAGTTGATGCATCTCCGTCATCACGGGCATGACCATGAACAAGCCATCCGCCCACCAGAGATAGTCGTTGGGAGCGGTCGTGATCTGATAGCCCATCACCTCCGTCGCCCGGGCGATTTTCTGAGGTTGGGGATCCAGGCGATGCAGCGCGAAATACACTTGGAAACAAGCCTGCCAATCGCCAAAGAGCACGAATTTGTCGCTCTCCCCATAACTGTAAATCCACTCTTCCTTCTTGTCGGACTTCGCGCCCTTCCATTGGTTTTTCTCCGACCACTTTTCGGAAAATTTCCGATAGGCGGATTCGCCGGTGACGGCATGGGCATCCATGTTGCCGATGTGATAGACGGCGCGGTTCCAGAATGCATCGCCATGATTCGGGTGGGCCTTCTGCCAGTGGTCGTTCACTTGCCGGATCACGCGGATGACTTCCTCGCGCTGGGGCAAGGCCGGGGCTTCCTTGGCGCTGAGCATGGGAAAGCTGGCAAGGACGAGAATGGAGAGGAGGGAAAAAGAACGGGCCATGAGAGGATCGGGTTTGGAGGAGAGGATCGGGTTTTGGAGGAAGGTGAATTTGGCGGCGCAGGCTGCGAGCTGGGTGCGGCGATTTCGAGCAAAATTCCATACAGCGGGCGCATGGCAATTTCTAACATCCTGAAAACCGCTCGCCGCCGCCATCGATTCATGACAAACTGCCGCCATGAATTTCCCGTCCCTCGCCGCAAGTGCCGCCAGAAGAACCCCGCAAGGGAGGGGTTTCCGCAGCGTGATTTGTGCGCTTGGCTGTGCGGCGGCCATGCTGCCGGGGGCGCTTTCCGCCCAGTTGCTGCCGCCGAATGGTTTCTACAAACCCACCGAACTCGATGCCACGGTCCGGGCGGCGGGAAAAACCTACCAACTCCCGCTCGGTGCCCTCCGCCGCGCCCTGCTCAAACGCGGCGTGGTCCCCATCATCGATCGCCGCATGCCCATCCAGCGCGACAAGTGGGGCCGGGTTCTGCAAGACTTCGGTTTCCTCGGCATCCGCGGGGATACGCTGGTGAACGGCCCCTCCGAGCTGTTTTTCAAGAAAACGCCCGGCGGCTACAGCGGCCAGACCAATGTGCCGTTGGTCGTGAAGATGAAGGGCCGCTACAAATGGCTGCCCGTCACGATGTATCTGAACACCCGCCTGGACAGCCGGATCGAAGGGGATCGCTTCATCATGCATGCTCCGGTCCGCATCACGGTGATCGGCATTACCCTCAAGGGCCATATCCATCTGGAAGCCAAGCGACTGGAGCCGCCCTATGATTTCCTCCTCCCGACCGGGATGTGACAGGGCAGGCAAACTTGGGAAATCGCGGAAAACGTAACTTTTTTCGGCTTGCCCTAACGAAATCGTAGGGAGAGTGTGCAGGCGTCGTTCCTGTTTTCGTCTCCCTCCTGCTGATTTTTTGGGCCCCGATCATTCATTTGAGCGTGGCTTACCCTTCGGAGTTTCTCATGGTTTCGCTGTTTTGCCATTACGTGTTGGCGTAGGGGCTGCTTCAGCGGACTTTTGAAACACAGATCCCCCTCCATCATCCCCGCCTGAAAACGGGGATTCCCCCTCGCCCCCCTTGAGACTTCTTCGCAAGTGTCTGATTTGCTGCCACGCCGTTCTTTGGATCGGTGCAGGAATGATTGGGCTCGCGGGCCGGGCTTTGGCGGCTCCACCGACGAATATCACGCTGAGTCCGGCGGTCGGTTATGAATGGTGCCCGCCACTCACTCCGGTGGGGACTTTCACCACCACCGATCCGGATGAAGGCGATACCCATACCTATACCTTGGTGGGCGGAGCGGGCAGCACCCACAACTTCGGCGTTCTGATTTCCGGCAATCAACTGCTCATGCGCTATGGATTCGAGCGCGATTTCGAAGTCTGGGGGACCATTTTGTTGTTCTGCCGGGTGCGGGCGACGGACTCCACGGGAACTTGGGTGGAGCGGCAATTGGTGGTCACTATGATCGATGACCGGGAGGAAGACTTCGATGCCGACGGTCTCACTGAGGCTCAGGAAGAGGACATCCATGGCACCAGCGACCTCATTTTTGATACCGATGGCGACGGGGTGGGGGACGGCGCGGAAATTGCCGGAGGAACTTCGCCCACCAACCCGACCCAATGGCCCGCAACCGCCATCATCGGTTGGGGTGACGCCAGCCTGAATGCCCGTGCCGCGCCGGTGGGTGCGGGATTCATCGGGCTTGCGACCGGCCAAAATCACAGTCTCACGCTCAAGTCCGATGGCAACGTGCTCGCATGGGGAGGCTTGGGATCATTCGGTCAAACCACCGTGCCGGCAGGGCTGGAAGACGTCGCCGCGGTGTCGGCAGGTGGGGATTTCTGGCAACCGGATACCGCCCACAGCCTGGCCCTCAAGCGCGACGGAACCGTAGAGTCCTGGGGTTGCTCCCATGACGGATTGCTGGTGCAGCCGGAAAATCTGGAGAACATCGTGGCCATTTCCGCCGGGCGGACGCATTGCCTCGCACTCAAACAGGATGGCACGGTGGTGGCGTGGGGCTACAACCCCCACGGGGAGGTCCAGCCGCCGGAGGGACTCACCGATGTGGTGGCGATTTCCGCGGGGGGCTTCCACAGCCTTGCCCTCAAGCGGGATGGCACAGTGGTGACCTGGGGCGGGCGCTTTCTCGGTGGCGAAGACCAACATTGGGTCTCGGCAAGCACCCCCGTGGGGCTGACGGATGTGGTGTCGATCGCCGCAGGGCGCTTCCACAGCCTCGCTTTGAAAAAGGACGGCACCGTCGCGGCGTGGGGATACAATCTCAATGGCCAGATCAACGTGCCCGCAGGCCTCAGCGGCGTCGTGGCGGTGGCCGCGGGTGGATTCCACAGCATGGCTCTCAAAAGCGACGGCACCGTGGTGAGTTGGGGCTCGAACTCAAATGGCCAGTCCCAGCCACCGCCTTCTGCGCAAGGGGTGAAATTGATCTCTGCCGGCATTCTCCACAGCCTGGCGGTCGCACAAGGCGCGGACTATCCGATGGTGACGAGCCCGTCGCAAATTGTCTCCAGCCCGGGCGTGGCGGTGAATCACCCGGTGACGGTGACCGCCGGGGTGCTGCCGGAAACCACCGGCGCGTTTTCCGCTCATGGCCTGCCGCCGGATCTGAGCATCGATCCGGACACGGGCGTCATCAGCGGCACTTTCACGGCCGCCTACCGCGGCACTGCCATCATCCGGGTGGTCACGGATCAGGGCGTGCTCACCCAGAATGCCGGGATCGTGATTTCCGAAGGCAGCGCGCCGACATCGATTTCCCTGAGCGCCGCCACCGTGGCGGAAAACAGCCCCGCGGGATTCCTGGTGGCGACGATAAGCGTTAGCGATCCCGACCCGGGCGATAGCCATAGCTTCGAGTGGGTCGATGGCCCTGGCGGCGCGGACAACGGGGCGTTCCGGATTTCTGGAAACGAGCTGCTTGTGGACCAAAAACTCGCGCGCGACTTCGAGGATACTCCCTCACCGTTTTTGATCCGTCTGAGAGCGCGGGATGCCTCGCTGAACTACGTGGAGCAGGACTTTGTGATCGATTTCACCGATGATCGCACCGAGGACGCGGATGGCGACGGACTGGGCGAACAGGCGGAAGAGGACTTTTTCATCACCTCGGATCTGATTTACGATACGGACGGCGATGGCTTCGGCGATGGTTTCGAAGTGGCGATGGGTGGCTTGGCCGACGATCCGATGGTTTCTCCTCCCGATCCTATGGTTCTGGTTTGGGGAAACACCACGAACGGCCAACTCGACTTCCCGGGTGACTTGGAGAACGCCATTTCCGTCTCGGCAGGCTACACACATTGCCTCGCGGTGATGGGCAACCGCCGGGTGACAGCTTGGGGCACCAACCAATACGGCGAGGCGACGGTGCCGGAGAACCTGGAAAATGTCATCGCTGCCGATGCCGGGCATTTTCACAGCGTGGCATTGCTCGCCGATGGCACGGTGGTGGCGTGGGGAAACAACACCGCGCTGCAGACCGATGTGCCCGTCGGTCTGGCGAGTGTGGTGGCGATCTCGGCAGGTGGCTTTCACACCTTGGCCTTGAAGGCGGATGGGACGGTAGTGGCCTGGGGAGATAATACCGAGGGTCAATGCACGGTGCCCGCAGGCCTCGCCGGAGTGGTTGCCGTTTCGGCCGGGGGCTATCACAGCCTCGCCTTGAAAAGCGACGGAACGGTCGTCGCATGGGGCTCGAACTGGCAGGGCATCATCACCCTGCCAGCCGGCCTCTCCGGCGTGGTGGGAATTTCCGCCGGGGGCTATCACAGCCTGGCCCGCAAACACGATGGCACCGTGGTGGCATGGGGCTCCAATGACCATGGGCAATGCAATGTGCCGGATGGCCTCGCCGGAGTGGTGAATTTCTCCGCAGGTTACCTCCACAGCGTGGCAGTCAAAGCGGATGGCACTCTGGTCACCTGGGGCTCCAATGGCGAAGGTCAATCCGTGATCCCCTACGAGGCCGCAAACATCCGCTCTCTGGATGCAGGCTCTTCCTTCAACATCGCGGTGAGGCAGGGCAGTGGATATCCCGCAATCGGTGGTCCGGCGGTGGTCAAGGGCTGGCCCGGGGAAAACTTGAGCCAATCGCTCGCGCTCACCAACGCGCTCGCCTCGTCTTACAGCGCGATGGGCTTGCCGGACGGTCTGTCGATTGATCCGGCGAGCGGGCTGGTCACCGGCGCCATTGTCGCGGGCCAACGCCGGGCAGTCCGGGTTTCCGCCGATGCCGCATCGGGAGTTTTTGCCAGCGTGGTGTGGTTCAATACCGCCGATGGAGTCGCCCCCACAAGCATCGCCCTGAGCGGTGCCAGCATCGTGGAAAATAGCCCGGTCGACACCGTGGTCGGCACACTCAGTGCCGTGGATCCCAATGTGGGGGATTCGTGCACTGTGGACCTCACCTACGTGCCAGAGGGTCCGGACAGTTTCCGCTTCAAGGTGGTGAATGGACAACTCATGACTCGCTATCCGCTGGCGGTGGATTTCGACACAGGAGCCACCCAACTCACCATCCGCGCCGTGGCAGTGGACACGGCGGGAAATCGCTTCGAGCAAAACCTCGCGGTGCAGGTCATCGATGATCGCACGGAAGACGCCGACGGCGACGGGGTGCCGGAATGGGAGGAGGAGGATGTGTTTGGATCGAGCGATGCGGTTTTCACGAATTTTGCGACTTTCGATTCGGATCAGGATGGCGTGCCGGGGATGATCGAACACGCCTTCAATCTCAATCCGACATCCTCAGGTCCACCCCTGCGGCTCGTCATGGGAGCGGGATCGACCGTAGGTTTGCCGGCCACCGCTCTCGTCACCACCGTGCCGGGAACACGACGGCTGAGAATTGAATACATCCGCCGCGTGGGGGCTGGGCTCACCTACGTGCCGCAGTTCAGCTCCACCATCACGGGCACCTGGCAAACCGCCACGAATCCCATCACAGTCACCCCCATCGCGCCGGGTTGGGAACGCTGCGTGGTGGACGACTCGCAGACGACCAGCGCAGCCTTCAAACGCTTCGCCCGCGTGGCCGTGAGTTGGTAGCGGTTTCCAATCAAATCGGGTGGTTTGAAACGCCAAGTCGCCAAGGTCGCCAAGCGAAACGACTGGAAGATAACCTTGGCGCCCTTGGCGTCTTGGCGTTTCCAAATTCATCGGCCCGTTGAGCAGATCCATCCGCTTCTTCGCTTTACCTCGCTGCCCGGGACCGCTATCTCCCCCTCGCGATGCACGGATTTTCCTACAAAAACGGTTCTCTTTTCTGCGAAGACATTGAGCTTTCAACCCTGGCCAGCGAGTATGGCACTCCGCTCTATGTGTATTCCGCAGCGACCATTCTCGATCACTACCGCCGTCTCGATGCGGCCTTGAACGGGGTCGATCACGAAGTGGCCTATGCGGTGAAGGCGAATTCCAACCTCTCCGTGCTCCGCCTGCTGGCCAACGAAGGCGCGGGCTTCGACATCGTTTCCGGCGGCGAGCTGTTCCGGGTGATCAAGGCAGGCGGCGATCCGGCCCATTGCACCTTCGCTGGAGTCGGCAAGACCAAGGAGGAAATCGTCTATGCGCTGGAGCAGGGCATTTATTCTTTCAATGTCGAGAGCGCGGAAGAACTCACTTATCTCAACGAAGTCGCTGCGGAACTCGGCGTCATCGCCCCGGCCGCCGTGCGAGTGAATCCGAATGTGGATGCCCAAACCCATAAGTATATCTCCACCGGCAAATCCGAAAACAAGTTCGGCGTGGACTTCGAGGCGATTGCCGGGCTCTACGATCATGCGGCCAGCCATCTGCCGAACGTCCGCATGCGAGGCTTGCAAATGCACATCGGCTCCCAACTGACATCGATTTCCCCCTTCATCGAGGCAGTCGAAAAAGTCGCCCCGCTTGCCGCGAGCCTGAAGGCAAAACATGGCATCGAGTTCTGGTCCATCGGTGGCGGCATCGGCATCATTTACAAGGAGTCGCTCGAATCCGGCAGCCTCGATTGGTGGGAAAACCAGCCGGAAGTAGAGCGTCCGCTGACCATCGAGCGCTACGGCAAGGAAATCGTCCCACGCCTCAAGGACCTCGGTTTGAAGATCCTCGTCGAACCCGGACGCTTCATCGTCGGCAATGCCGGCGTGCTATTGACGCGTTGTTTGTATGAGAAAAAAGGCTCCGCCAAGACCTTCAAAATCGTGGATGCCGGAATGAATGATTTGATCCGTCCCGCGCTCTACGAAGGCCATCATGAAATCGTGCCCTTGAAACAACCCACGTCGGATGTGCGCAAGCCGGTGGATGTGGTGGGACCGATCTGCGAGAGCGGTGACTTTTTCTGCCAGAATCGCGAACTGCCCGACATCCAGCCCGGCGACACCATCGCCCTCATGTCGGCCGGAGCTTATGGTTTTGCCATGGCATCCAACTACAACACCCGCCCGCTTCCTGCGGAGGTGCTGGTGGAGGGTTCCACTTCCACGGTGATCCGCAAGCGCCAGACGCTTGAGGATGTGATCGCTGGCGAACTCTGATCGCACGACGCTTCCCTCTCGCCGCGCGGCGGAGCGATGCACGCAATCCGGCAATGCCCCGTTTCGCTTATCTTCAGTTGCACCTGCTGGTGCTGTTGTTCGCATCGACGGCGGTGCTCGGGCAGTGGATGAGCCTGTCCGCGCCGTCCATCGTGATCTGGCGGACGATGCTTGCCGCGCTTGGTGGGGCCTTGCTGGTGGGTGTTGTTAGAAAAGGCAAACTGCTGCCACCGAAAGGCATGATTGCGCCCTTGTTGGGGATCGGTTGCATCGTGGGCCTGCATTGGATGTGTTTTTTCGGAGCGATCCGGCTGGCCAACATATCCATCTGCCTCGCAGGCATGGCGACGATTTCATTTTTCACCGCCTTCACTGAGCCCTTCATCGAGCGTCGCCGCATCCGCCCTCTGGAAGTGGGACTGGGTTTGCTCGTGGTAGTGGGGATTGTGTTGGTGGCGGGATTCGAAAAAGGACGTTTGCTGGGGCTTCTCACTGCGTTGGTGGGTGCCTTCCTCGCTGCAATTTTCCCCGTGCTCAATCGCAAGCTGGTGCAGAAGGATCGCATGGATCCGCTGGTGATGGTGGTGTGGGAAATGATCGGTGCGTGTGCCATCTGCCTCACACTGTTGCCGCTCATCGAAGGCCCGGCTGCCTATGGAAAACTGTTAGAGCTGCGTGGTTTGGATATTCTCTGGCTGCTGCTTCTCGCCTGGATCTGCACGGTATTCGCTCATGCTTATCATATCCATCTCCTGAGATATATCAGTGCCTATACGGCAAATCTCGTGATCAACTTCGAGCCCATCTATGGCATCATCGCCGCGGCCCTGTTGTTTGTTGAGCACAAGCAACTCCATCCCGGATTCTTCATCGGCACCGCCACCATCCTGCTCGCGAACATCCTTCACCCGCTGATTTTACGCCGGATGGCCGCGGCGAAGAATCAGGACATGGCGCTGTCATGAATTCAACCCGGCGCGGATGCGGGCGAAGCCGGGTTTGATCGTATCGAAAATGATCTTCAGCCGCTTGTCGAAGGGAGCAAAGGCACTCTTCATCGCGTTGAGTGAGAGTTTCTCCAGCTCATGCAGATTGAGGTCGAACAACTCGGTGGCGAGTTGGGTTTCCTGAGTCATGGAAGTGTCGCTCATCAGGCGGTCGTCTGTATTGAGGCAAACCCGGAAGCCGCGTCGGAAGAAGATGCCAAAAGGGTGATCCTCCAAACTCGCGCAGGCCCCGGTGTGGAGATTGCTGAGCAGGC
>JALOTR010000069.1 GCA_025457805.1 Akkermansiaceae bacterium
GTTGACAGTGATGGTGCGGGATGCTCCACCAAGATCCCACAGCCCTGCCACCTGGATGCGCCCGGTGCCGCCTGTGGCCTGAGAGATGGTTACATTTCCCAGCAAATTGATCTGCGTGTTCGCGATGCTGCGGGTGGTGCCACCATCGGAGGAAAGGATCGCGCCATCGTTGAGCGTCAAGGTAGTCGTGCCCGTGCCCGACGCGGTCACGCTGGTGAGGCTGGTGGTAGGATTGGCACTTGCAAGTCGCAGCCAGGCATTCGAGTCCACCGTCAAACCGCCACTGAAGGTGTTGAGTCCGCCGAGTTGTGCGTAATTCAATGCTCCGGATGTCCGGGTGATGGAAAGCGATGAGGATCCTGAAACCACGCTGGACACAATGATGTTGCCGGACGATTGGCCATTGCCGAGTTTCCAAACCTGGTTGGCTCCCAACAGGACGGAAGTGTTGGATTCGAAGCTGATGCCGCGATTGGTTGCTACCCCGTTGTTCAAATCGATACCGGATGCGCCGAGAGTCAGAGTGAAGGGACTTGGATTGGCCGCATTGGTGAAAGCAGGGCTGGACGTGGGAATGGCGGAGCTGATCAGGATGCCCGACCATGATGCATTTGCACCAAGCGTGGTGGCACCAGCAACCGACGTGCTATTCCACAAGGCGCGATCCGCCGCACCGGGAACACCGGAAATCCCGTCATCCCACGCGTCCTGCACGGACAATGGATTGGCAGTGTTGTTGCGGACGCGATCCGCTGCAAAAAGACACGCGGGAAAAAGAGCGATGGCGGCGACGGAGAGGAAACAATTGGATCTTTTGGGTTTCATGACGTGAAGTGGATTTTGTTCGAACGGGAGCGGACATGGCGTTTTTGAACCCGCTTTCCTTCTATCCATTAAGAACCGAAAAAATGCACCCAACAGGGGTGATATTGCGTCATGGACGGGCGATTTTGCGTCTTCAAATTTTCCTGAACCCCACAGAAAGCCGCATCTCCCTTGGCCGATAGGACGCGCACCCTTGCCTGATCTGTGTCCGTTGAATCCTAGCGCAGCAGGTTTCCCTTTTCATCCAGCAAATCCCCCAGAACGATGATCTGCCCGACAGAAAAAGTGTTTTTGGCGTATTTTCCCGGGTTGTTGCGGAAATCCTGATCGGCCTTTTTGACAGACAACATTTTCTCCTTCTCCGGCACCTCGTCGAGCAAAGTCCATGTCACCGTGTGGTCCCCCATCGGCACTGCGGGCAGCGGTGCACCTACATAAACCCAGGCGCTGGCATACACGGTGAAGAGGGTTTGTTTGAAGGGCGGCTTGTCATCCACTCGAATGCTCACCACACCGGAGTCCGGACCTTCCATCCCCTTGAGGCCGATATGGGTGCCGCGAAACCTCACCGTCACGGATGAGCCGGGTGTGCCGCTGCGGAAGAGATGGGGAAACCATGAGTAGAAACGTTTCCCGAAACGACGGCAACCCGGACCGGTGGAGGCAGTGAGTTGTTCCCACGTGCCGGAAAACTCCGCATGTCCCTCGGCGGCGATGGTTTTGGCCTTTTCCCAGGGGATAGTGGAAAGCGCTTTGGGCATGGCTTGATCGCTTGCTTTGTTATTCGACCTGAGCCGCTCCAATCCGCGGACGGCCGCCGCTCCATTGAGTGCGTGGCCCGCCTCTGATGGATGGGTTCCATCGTTGGAAAAAATTACCCGTCCCTCCGCATCCTTGTCACCCGGACTTTTCGGCGCACTGAACACGAGTTTGTTTTCCTTGGCCATCCGTGCGGCTTCCACACCCAGATGGATGGAGGGAATCCCGTAATGCTCCGCAATGGATTCATGAAGCGAAACAGAAGCGCTGAATTTCCCCTGATTGAGCAAATCCACGGCCGATGAATGCAAGGTATAGGCAAGACAGATATCTGTCTCCGGCTTGCTGATGCGCAGCTTGCGGATGATGCCTTCGAGAGCGCCCGCGACCTCGGCAGGACGATCCCTGACATCCGCCACATCGTTGAGTGAAAACTCAATGAACACCGCATCGGGTTTTGCCGATACGAGATCATGATCCGCGCGGAATACACCTACAATGGAACCGGACCCGCCCAAGCTGGCATTGAGTTCCGTGACCTTGGATCCGGGATACTGTTTCGCAAACCAGTCCAGCGTCGCATTCCTCCAACCGGGTCCCGCCGTGATACTACCTCCATAGTAGGCAATCGTGACCGCTTCCCCTTTCTCAAGTTTTTCAAACAGATGGGGCATCCCGCCACGCAGGCTGACTTCGGTGGCGGGACGGAGCGAAATGGTGGACGCTTTCTCCGCTTCGGCGTTGATCCTTGCATAATCATCCTCGATGCCGATTCGCTCGGTGGAGGGTTCTCCCGCGTGCAGCAGGGCACTCACAAACAAGGATATCAATGCCAGAGAACGTTTCATGGGATGGGGTTAGTAGGGACTTGTGTGAATTTTCCAGAGGCTGAAGTCGTAGATCCTCTTGGAAACCTTGTCCCGGATTTCCATGGGGCCGTCGGGACTGATCTGGGTTGTCCACGGACTTTTGGACGAGGGCCATGTTTGGTAATCCACCGCGCGTCCGTTGATACGATCCGGACCGCCGAATGTACACTCCAAGCTCCCGCCCGAGCGACTTTGGTATGCGCCGGAGACGGTCTCGCCCGAGACGAATTTGAGTGAGGAACTCCCCATAACCTTCGCGCGAAATTCCTTCAATTGATCCGAGGGACTTGCTGCCGGGAACTCCGAGGGCAGCGCGGTTTCGATCGCAACCGCACAGTGGCGAGCCAATACTCTGAACTCCGAATCCCCCTTGCGCGGTGGAGATGCGGGCGCGCGGATGCCAGATGAAGGATCCCAATCGAAGGCCTGGCTGGCGGTTATCGCAATCAGCACGCTGCCATAATGAAGGAAAATTCTCCCATCGGTGGCCGCATCATTGATGAATGCGCGGTGGCCACCCGGAACGTAGCCGAGCGCATAAGGAAACGGGACGCCATCGGGTATTCGAAATACAAAGAGCAGGCTATCACGCCCCAGGATCTCCTGCTCATGGGCACTCACACCGTGGGTGTGGATGCCCATCTTGCCCTTTTCGTCAGCGGCCGGATGGGTGATCCAAAGATGACTCCCTTTGTCCGGCTCCGGCTCATCCCACATGACTCCGCAGGGATAACTTTGGCCCTGCCAGGGTCTGCCTCCCGCCTTCGATGAACGTGAGAATATGGCATAACTTTGGTTCACATAATGATTCAAGGCCCAACCATTGATGAACGCCTGATTCTCAAACCGAATATAACAAACAATCCCCGGCCAGGCGATGAATCCGGTGTTTCCTCCGTGCATCCAACGGTTGATCTTGTTGCCCGGCACCAAGGCATCCAGGCCCTTGTTCACCTCGACCAGAGCTTCCTGGGTGCGCCCCAGACTGAAAAGGCATTCCGCGCGGATGAATTTCTCCTTTCCCTCTGCAGCGAAGGTCTCAAGCACCGCCCGCCTTCGTTCCTCGAAAGTGTTCAAAGAAACCTGAGCCTCCGCTCCGGAAACCCGGGCGAAGCAAAACACTTGAATGGCGATGAATAGAAAGCGGATCACGGCAGAGTGAAGAGATACATTTCCCTGAGGTCAGTGGGTAGCGAAATCAATGGCTATCCTTCATCAAAACACGCACCTCGGATCCGTAAACCGTGAGAAGCGGATGTTTGATCTTGGCGCGGAATTCATAGGTCTTACCGGGTTGCAGGCCCTGCACTGAGATCCCGAATTCTCCAGTCGAATCGCGCACAAGGGAAGGCGAGGCCTCCCAGTTTTCCATGCGCTCATTCACATCAAGACCGGTGATATCACGATATTCCGCGCTGGCCTCCACGGTCTTGGAATCGCCAAGAGAATGAAGCTTGGCCCGAACTTCCACACTGCCATCGGAGGAGCGCTTCGCGGCCAAGGTCTCCACTTGTGGAGGCACCAAAGCTGGCTTGACGTGGGTGAGCTTGATCACCACCGGATTCGGCCACTTGCGATCGTTGTAAAGCCGCTGGGCCCGCATGGCACGCAGCTTGAGACCATCAGGCGTTTGTTCGAAGGTGGTCTTTGGCAACACGTCGGGCTGATACTCAAGCGCCTTGTCATTCTGGCTGAGCACGCTGGCTTGGGTTTGATCTGTCGCGCGGACGGAATGCAGAACCAAATCCTTCCACTCCCCATGTTTCCACCGCTCTTTGGATTTCACGATCACATACACCGTGCCTGATTTGCGGTCATGGGTGAACCATAGGTCGTTTTCGTTCGTCACGATCCACGGCCGCACGCCATAGATGCACTCCCCGTTGACAAACATCCATAGCGCCACCTCGCGCAGACGTTCTTCCTGCTCGATGGGCAGCTCGCCATCCGGCTTCGGCCCCACGTTGAGGAGAAAATTCCCGCCTTTGGCGCGGGTTTCTATCAGTTTCCGGATGATCTCTCCTCCGGACATGTAAACTTCATTGGTGGGTTTGTATTGCCACTGGGTTCCCATGGTGAGACAGGACTCCCATGGCTCGTCAATCGGAGTTCCGGGGATGTGTTGCTCCGGAGTCCGGATCGCCCCGCGTGTGACCACGGTGTCCGGCTGGAGATCCCATGCAAGATCGGTCAGTCCGTCGGTTTCGCCATCGAAGAAAACCATGTCGATCTTGCCATAACCCGTCATCAACTCACGAAGCTGGGCCTGATTGTGCTTCATCAGTCCCGGATTGTTGCGCGGATGCACCTCCTCGATCTGGCGCTGGATCGTGATCTTGTTTTCCCGCAGCCACCAGAAATCATCAGGCGAGAAATAAACGCCCGCAGAAATCCCCTGAGCCCGGAATGCATCAAAAACCTCCGCCGTGATATCCCGCTTGAACGGTGTGTGCATGATGCCGAAGTCGGTGGTCTTGGTATCATACATGCAGAATCCCGAGTGGTGTTTGGTGGTGAACATCACATACTTGGTACCCGCCAGCTTGGCGAGAGCCGCCCAATCCTGCGGATGGAACTTGCGGGGATTGAAGGTTTTGGGGAGTTCATTGACGAAACGATTCAGATAGTCTTCATCCGCACCCACCATCGAATGACTGATCACCGAACCAAGCTGGCTGTCATGACTCCAGTGAATGAAAAGTCCGAATCCAAGATCCCGAAACCATTCGAGACGCTCGGCTTTGTTGCGGGAATTGGCGACGGGTTCCACGGCGGAAGCAAGGGGTTGGCACAGGATGAACGCGAGAAAGAAACAGGATCGGATGGATTTCATGGCTTGAATGGGTTTCGATAGAATTATAGGCAGTGAAGTTACACAACCTCCATCATGGGGATGTGATGCGGAGACGAATGAAACGGCGGGTGCTCTCACCGACGGGATGCGTGGAATCACTGAATGTGACCGGTCCCGGAACATTTGCCGCACCGGTGGAGGTCCACAGGTTGGTCCAGGATTGACTCAGATCCACCGTGCCCTCCACCACATAGACCAGAAGCGGATCCGCAATTCGTTGGAAAGTAATTTCCAGATGCTCGGAGCTTTCCGCCTCGGTGAGAACGAGATCCGAGGATATGAGCGGAAACGAAGTGGCCGAGGTCGGAGACGTGCCGAGCGCATATTCCAAAAGATTGTTGAAACCATCGGAATCCGGGTCCGCGATGTTTGCCGCATTGCCCGCGTTCTCGGTGATCCCGAAATTGGCCTGACGCCATGCCTGTTGCGGGGTGAGGAAACTGATATTGTCGAAGACGGCGCTGGCACTGGCATTGCCGGTGCGCGGTGCGACGGCGAAGCCCACGGACAAGCCCGCGCCGCCGAGCAAGTTGGTGCGGGAAGATCCCAACGCAGTCCATGTGATGCCATCCTCGGAGTGAAAGCACGTAAATGTATCACCCTGACGGACCAAGCGTATCCATTCGGGAATGCCTCGTCCGGCCGATGAGGCACTGAAGAAGTTCACATTGTTCGATCCGCCACTGGTGGTGGTTTTGTGTTGGGCCCATACATCTCCTCTGCGGAGCATATAAGTCGAACTATAGCGGGAACCGGTGTTGGTGGTTTCCCGGAACACGATGCCTGCCTTCGCAGAGGAGTCTGTGGAGGTGAACGAAACAAGCCGGGCGGTGAAGATACCATCGCCGGACCATGGCTGCGAAAGATAGGTGAATGAGTCGTTGTTTCCTGTCCACATATCTCCTGTGGTGCCGCCAGACGTGCTGCCTCCGGTGCCGTTGATTTGAAATGAATTTGCGGAAAGGCGCGTGGCGCTGCCGGATGAAACTCCGGCGAAGGGCTGGATCTGCTGGACAGTCCACGGTGCAGGCAGAACCGGAGGCGTGACAGTCACGCTAAAGGTGGTCGTGCTGGAATTCCCCGCCGTATCTCTGGCAGTCACGGTGACGAGCGTGGAACCGATCGGAAACAGGGAACCGGAGGGAGGACTTGCCGTTGCCACTACATTCCCCGAAACGGCATCCGAGGCACTGACCTCGAAGGTGACATTGGCACCCGCTGTGGAGGCGCCTTCAACCGTGAGATTGCCCGGAGTGGTGATCACAGGGCCGGTGATATCAGGTGATGAGTCCGGTCCGAGGATTCTCAGTTCGGCAAGCTGCAAGCCATCTGGATCGTCCGCATTGGCAGTGACATCAAGCCGGTAGTATCGAAATGCGGTCGTATTGATAAACCCATAACCCAGTGTTTGTCCGCGGTTGGAAAAGGTCTGATTGATTCGGGAATCGAGCAAGACCCAGACCATACCATCATACGATCCAAGAAACTGCCAATCCCGGGGATCTCGCGTGGATGAATCCGGAGAGCTGATGATTTCATATCTTGTCGCCCGGAAGGCGGTATCTCCCGCGAATTGATAGGTGATCGAACCGGTCGGGGTCCCTGTTCCGGTTTGCCATGATGTGGCAAGGTTGTTATCAAATGCGAAGGCGGGTGAATTGGAGGGATGGCTCGCGGTGGCATTGCCTCCGCCGGGAGCATTGATGAGAGGAAGAGTGGTGGTGGAGTTCGTTTGTGCGGACCAGTGACCACCCGCTGAATTCTCCGCATGGAAGCGGAAGTGGTAGCGGGTGGAGGGCAAAAGATTGACAGGCGTGTGGAGGGTTTGTCCGGATCGTTGCAAACCCAACACGGCCACATGTTGCCATCCAGCGGGATCGGTCCCGCCATCGCTGGTGCCCCAATAGACCCGCACCGTGGCATTTGCCTCGAACTGGGGGTAAGTCAGCGTGCCGTTGAAGGTGGCTGAATTCGCCCCCACGGCGGTCGCGGAACCGGTGGTGATGAAGGGAGTCCAGACCCGGGCATCGGCACGATATTCATCATCATACAAGCCCGACATTTCCAATGGAATGGGCACGAAGCCTGGCATGTCGGCATAGGCCCGTGCATCGGGCCTGAGACGAAGATCATCATTGGCGAAATCGATGAATCCAGGATCGATACCATAACTCATGTTGGGACCGGACTGGAGGGTTGCGGCGTTGGATGAGGCGACCGAATTGGTGCTGGTCGTGGTATTGGTGGTCACCCGCGTCCAGAGATAGTCCGACGCAAGTTTCCGATAGGACAGATTGTTTTCGATCTGACCTCCAGTCGCGCTGTGAAAGACATAGTTCGTTCGGCTATTCACGGCGATGTTGTTGAAAACCCGCAGGGTCATGGGCAGCCCCGCCACGGCCCCGCCAGCGGCAGTGTTGGTGGTGTTCCAGATGCCATAGCCGCGGGAAGATGTGGATGGCGTTTTCAAATTCATCGTATTGCCATAGATCGGCGTGCGGACGTGATCGAAGTCGTTGTAAATCCCCTCCCCTTGCGGGCTTGCGTAGAGATGGTTGTAGCGGATGATGGTGCCGGAGTCGATGTTGGGGCCGAACCGATAGATACCACCGAGGTCATTCGAGACGCGTGTGAAATCCGAGAGTTCGTTGTATTCGATCACATTCTGATATCCATTCCAAAGGATCCCGGCATGGGGTGAGGTTTTGATATCGTTGTGGGCGATGCGCATTCCCACTCCCGGATGGTTGCCGCCGATGGGTCCGCCGTAGCCGACATCGACGGCTGCCTGATAGACACGCACCACTTCGCCGAAGCTGCGGAACTTGTTGTTCACCGCGAAGTGATCAGCGGCGACGGCGGAGGGAGGTGCGGTTCCGCCGCGCAGCATGACACCGCCGGAGGCCATTTTCTCGAAATCCGAAGAAACCACCCCGTGCCCGGTGCCGCCGTTGATATCGACCGCAAAGTTTCCCGACTGGGAAAACGCACAATCCTGCACCAGATTGCGCTCGCCATTGAGAATCTGGACATTCAGCCCGAGGTGGCGGCGGAAGTGAAGACCATGGAGCATCACATTGCTGGCACCATTGAGCTGCACAAGCGGAGTGCCCACATCCGACAGCTCGACTTCGCCGTCTGCCGGCGGACCAGCGCGATCCATGAGAAAGTAAAGTCGTTGGCGGCTGAAATCCACACACCATTCGCCGGGCTGGTCGAGTTCCTCCAGCAAGTTGATCACCCACCACGGTTCCTTGCGTGATCCGAGCGGTCGGCTGTATTTGTCGCCGATGCCGTTGGAGACGAGGGCATTGTTGGGATTGGATGCCGGGACCAGCCCGATGGCTTTTTTGCCCGTATCGATAAGCCCCACCCGGGCTGCATTGAGTTGCCATGGCACCCGCCAGTATCCCATCACCCAGAGGCCACCCCGCGTGATGGCGCTTTCCCAGCGGGCAATTCGCGTGGCATCCGCATCATCGTAATGGAACGCGCCTCCGACGGCGGCGCTTCCTCCGCCGCTCAGCGTATAAGTACCCGCACCATTGAGATATCCCGTGCCATCGACGGCGGTGCCGGTGGCGACCCCGTTCATTTCGAGTCGCGGCGTCATGATATCATTTACCGGATCATGATTCGGATAACGCGAAATCAGCTGGCGCTCACCCTGATAGAAAAGCTCCAGCATGCCGCTGTTCAACGAGGAGCGCTGGGCGTTGAAAATGATCCACTCGTTGAACACGGAGGGAAACGAAGCCGCGCGTGCGTTGCCCGTGACACTAGTCTCCCAGATGCGGGTAACACCCACCCCAGGCGCAACCCTCGAATGCTCACTTGCGGCGAGCGGCGAAAACT
>JALOTR010000723.1 GCA_025457805.1 Akkermansiaceae bacterium
ATCTGATTCCTGGCTCATAGAGGCAGCTGGTTCCGCCATCTCCACCAAAGATGCCCTGCGCATGCGTGGATATCACTGGAATCCCAGGACGAAGGTGTGGTGGCGAGAAGTCTTCGACCGTGACCTCCTCGCAGAGCAGGCTTGGCTAGCTCGTGAAGTCTATGCCCCCGGAAAGTTCGCCAAAGCGATGGGGCCCCGGCTCACCCGTCTCACCGCCTACGATCGTTACCGACAGCAGACTTAACCCGCTGCACAAAGGTGCATTTTTCCAAGAGATCCAAGGATGAACACTATGGCAAAACGACCATCAAAGAAGAGCGCGATCGCCAAAGCCGAAGCTTCGAAATTGCCCGATGGCCTCGTTAATGAGGCACCGGTTGCTTATCACGTGGCTGGCACGAGCATCACTGCCCTTCAGATTTACCACAACCCCGACAGGAAGCCGGATGGTGACGGTCCGTGGAGCAATGAAGCGGACAAGATCGCGTGGATTGATGCGGAGACCGGACTTGGTTGCATCATGCTTCGCCAGGAAGACGGGACAATCTCGGGCTACACGGGGGTCGGCCCTGATCACCCCTTATTCGGCTTCAATGTCGATGCCATTCCGATCGGCATCGCCCAAACTGTTCACGGAGGCGTGACATATAGCAAGGCCTGCGAGGTGAACAGATTTGCGCGAGTTGCGTGGGGCGAGCCAAGGAAGGAACGCTACACCGTATGCCACGTAACCCGAACCAGGTTGGTGCAGGAATACCGCACGGTTCAAACGACCGAGGATGAATTTCATGAAGATGTTTGGTGGCTGGGTTTTGACACCAACCACCCGGGTGATCTGGTTCCCGATCGCACTTGGGATCGCCGCAAGGGCGACGTCTATCGGGATCAGCACTTCGTCTACCAGAACTGCATCAAGCTTGCGCGTAAACTGAAGTCGATGATGGAAGCACAAGCGGACCATCCGGAAGGTGACCGTTCCTGGCGCCTTCTTCCGCCACCTGCCAGCACGAATGGCGGTGAGTGATGATCGGGGAGTTCGATGGATTCGGCAGGGACTCCAACTCGCGCTACGGCAATGGCAGGCACCCTTCCTTGCCGTGGGGATACTGGTTGGTTTCCAGCGGCGATGTCCCCGGCGAGCCGCCGCTTGTAGATGAGGTCGGGCGCACTTGGGGTTCAGTCCGTGAGGCTTTCTGGGAAGGGCGTCTTGGCTTGTGCCGGTCGCGCAGCAATGACACGCTGGAATTCGTGGCGAGCTATCTGGCCATAGTGGATCGCCGCTTCGTCGGCGAAGATGAGTGCGTCAGGGACATTTTCCAGGCCGATGGGCATCTGGCGCATTTTTTCGAGGCTTTCTTGATTGCGGCCGGATTGATCACCGAGCGCCGCGACTGCGTGACTCCCGAGGGCCGGGCAGTTCTGGCGATGCTGATCGCCACCAGAAATCTCAAAGATGCCGAGAACGATGTGGGCATGGATTGGATACTGGCCAACCGGTCTAATGGTGGCCAGGAAGAGCGGTTGGATGCGGCAGACAGGGTGAAAAGAGCGGAGCAGGTTGCCGAATGCATGCTTCACCGCTTTGCGACGGACACCATCGATGGGTTGCCGAGTGTAAAGCTGATCGGTCTTCACATCACCAATGAGATCCCAGTTCGTAGCACCCTCTGGTCGATGTCATGGCCTGTTGCCGATACCTATGCCCGCGATCAGTTCTACCTCTGGCTGGTCGAGCGGATTGATCGTTGGGACTACTGGAGCGAGATGGTGTCACGCGAAGGTGCACGAGCTCTCACCGAGCACTTCATGAAGCTGGCTTTCTGTGATCGCGATATCAGCGCCAAAGCGCCAA
Organism: Akkermansiaceae bacterium; assembly: GCA_025457805.1. Classification (GTDB taxonomy): domain Bacteria; phylum Verrucomicrobiota; class Verrucomicrobiia; order Verrucomicrobiales; family Akkermansiaceae; genus Luteolibacter. Next base: position 1,853 of record JALOTR010000723.1, read on the forward strand.
TACCGGAGGCGGTCTAACGGCACGCAGTGGCTGCAAATCCGCACTCAGGCATCCTTCATTGTGTTGTCGCGCTATCCCAACCGGAAGCTGATCCGATGAGCCAGCCATGCCCCAGCCATCCGCCGATCCTATCCTCACTCGTTTTTGTCCGGACAGCCCCAGAACTTCATCGAGGTTCACTGATATCGAGTATGGCGCTGTTCACAGTTACCCGGATTGGAAAAAGTGAAGCCAGTTTTGCGTTGACCCATGCACGTTTCGACCCGATCCAGAAGCGGGAAGCAATCATCGCCGATATCTGTCGCCTAATTCCCGATAACGTCGAGCTCCTCGTCCGTCAGCCGTGGTCGGAATATTTGCAAAGCACCGACAACCTTGGCGGTGATTACCCACTTCTCGATAATGGTCGGCTTGCGCGGGCGTTGCCCGGCACAACACTGCTTCCACTGTGTTGCGACGATGATCAGATCACCGCGAGCGGAGAGGCGCTTGGCCTCGATATGCCGATTCACGGGACAGGGAGGTGCGCGAACTTACAGCAGCCTTTCAGGCATGGCGCCTGCTTGAGAATGTGAAGCCGCTTCCACGTCTTTAGCGGACCGGCAGATTGACGGGCAACCGCTTCAATACATCACTATTTGTGCCACCACGCCATAGATGGCCACGCGGTATGACTTCGGTGTCGAGTGAGGTTCTGCCTCTCGCTTGAGTCTTGGGCGGGAAAGCCGCAGCCACATCATCTGCTCAAACGCAAAACTGAGCAGGTATTGCTGCGAAAGAACAAAAGGTGGAGGCCCGAGCCGGAATCGAACCGGCGTATACGGATTTGCAGTCCGCTGCGTCACCACTCCGCCATCGGGCCGAGCCTCCCGGAGCTTATGCCCCGAACGGAAGCGGCGCACTAGCGATTCGGTGGGGCAAAGGCAATCGATGATTGCGGAGCGGCCCCGCGCGCGGCAAAG
>JALOTR010000070.1 GCA_025457805.1 Akkermansiaceae bacterium
GGACCTCCAGCACGAGGAACTCGCCCTGCTCCGCGGAACGGATTTCGGAAAAAGCTACCCGGTCTACAACCGCATCTTCTGGAACTATGCCAAGGGACTCGGCGAAGCCGCTTACAACGTCAACTATAACATCTATGACGTGAACCAGGACGGTTTCATCAATGAGGATGACGCCCGCAAACTCTATCCGCAGGGTCACGGCGATGCTTGGGGACATTATGTATCATCTCTCGATATGCACTATGTGCTCCTGCGCCATCCCGGGTTCACATGGCGGACTCGCTCCGAGCTGTATTCGCTGATGCAGAACGTGCTCGAAGTCGATTTCCTCGATGAAAAAACCTTCGCCCGCCTCGCCGGTGCGAGAGCGCGTGCCGGTCGTGACATCGTCCGGAATACCTACCGCCTGAGATACACCCAGAATCCCAATGGCCAATGGCAGGGATACACCGACGGTGCCGATCCCGCCCGCGCCTGGGGTGTCTCCGAGTGGGCGCACCGTGCAGGCCAGTCGGCCCACTTCGATTGGGCCGTAGCCAACGCGCTTCTGCCAGAGCAAGCCGATGCCGCCACTCCCATCAGCAATCCGGAGAATCTCGACCGCATCGAGCGCTCCGGCTCGGTCGATGATATCGGTGCCATTGCCGCGGGTCTTCATGAAATCCAAGTTGCCATGGACGAAGCGAACAAGGGCATCAATCCGCTCGGCTTCGACTCGGATGCCATGGCCTTCGATATCGAGATGGAGTCCAGCCAATTTGAACAAATCTATGACCGCGCGGCGGGGGCGGCCAACAACGCCCTTGCCACTCTTGAAATGGCCACCCAGTCGCAGAACAAACTGCGTTCGCTGGCGGATGACACCGACGGCCTGATTCAAGAGGCGATGGCGCAGGATCTCGATTTCCGCAACCGCCTGATCGAGATTTTCGGTCGCCCGTATGATGGCACCATCGGCGTCGGCAAGGCTTATCCCGAAGGTTATCTCGGACCGGACACGCTCCTCTTTGCCTATCTGGATAAAACCAAGATCGATCAGATTGTTCCGCCGAAAACAGGAGGAACCGGCGTCGTGACCTTCGATGTGGTGAAAACCAGTGTGCTCGGCATCATGAACAAGCCTTCCATGGTGAGTCTCTACAATGGCGCTTACAATGGAAACGGCGGCACCCAGCTCAGGTCGTCATTCGAGACATTGATCGGTGCCAACAACTACCTGTTCGAGCCTGCCAGCGGATCCACCTTCACCGCGCCGTACACGACCGCATCCAAGTATGCGTTCCAGGCACCGGCAAACTGGGGACAACGGACCAGCTTCGGCAGGACCCAGGCGTCCTTGAATGCCATGCTGGCGGCCGAGATCGAATTGGATTCCGCGCTCAGTTCCTACACGAGCTATATCATGGATCTCCAGAACAAGCTCCGCAGGATCGACAGCCAGTTGGCGATTTTCCAAGCCCAGAACAACAATCATGATGAGATTGCAAGACTGCGCAAGAAGGTGAGCGATACGGTGATTGCTCTGGAGACGGTATTCGGAATCATATCCAAAGCTGCCGCTGTCGTTTACGGGGTTGCGGAAGTTGGTCAGGATGCGGCCCCGACATCCATCGGATTTTCGAATGACATCGGAGCCATACCAAGGGCCATCTTCGGAACTTTGAACGGTATCGCAAGAGTTGTGGAGCTTGTTGCGGAAACCGCGAAGGAAGTGAGTGTGGCGGTCGTCACTCGCGATGGAGAAGCGGACGAATTCAAAATCGATCTGAGAAACGCGCAACTCGATCAGGTTGCCGAAATGGAAGGCATGATCGAGGAATTCCAGTCCATGACAGGCAACGAACAATCGATGCGGAATGCGATCGGCTCGGCAATCCAGAACATGGAAGCGTCCCGCCAGGAATACATCACCGCCCAGGCCGAAGGCTTCCGCCTGCTCCGCGAACGCGAGGCCTACAACAAGATCCTCGCCGCCAAGGTGCAGAAGAACCGCTATCAGGACATGGTCTTCCGCCTGTCCCGCAACGAGGCGATGAGCAAATATCAAAGCTCCTTCGACGCCGCCGCACGCTATGCATGGCTCGCGGCAAGGGCCTATGACTACGAAACCAGCCTCGACCCGGGACATTCCGCAGCGCCCGGTCCCATGCTCGACAGGATCGTCAAGGAACGCCAACTCGGTTTCTGGTCCGATGGTGAGCCTCAGATCGGACGTGGCGGACTTGCGGAAATCCTCGCTCAACTCAAAGGCAATTTCGACGTCCTCAAAGGACAACTCGGAATCAACAACCCGCAGAGTGAAACCGAGAAGATTTCCCTGCGCCAGGAATTGTTCCGCATTCATGCGCTGGATCCCGAGTTGACCGCCGCGCTGGAACTCCAGCAGTCGGTGACCTCGCTGAATATTCCCGAATCCCAACTCACGACCCAACAGCGCCAACTGCTGGCCACACTGAACGACCCTGAAAATCAGGAAGCCATCGCCCAGGCACCGGCCAGTAACGACCGCTGGAAGGACGTCCTCAAGGCGAGGATCGTGCCCAATCTCAACGCGATGCCGGAGTTTGTCCGACATTGCCGTCCGTTCGCCAGCGGTGTGCAACCTGGTCTTGCCATCCGTTTCTCCACCACCATCGAACCGGGTAAGAACTTCTTCGGTCATGCGCTCATGCCAGGCGATCACATCTATAGCACGGCCAATTTCGCCACCAAGATCCATTCGTTGGGTGTCTGGATGGACGACTATAACTCGGCCGGCCTGTCCATCACACCCCGCGCGTATCTCGTTCCGCTGGGAGATGACTACCTCCGCACCTCCACTTCCACACTGCCGATCGTCCGCAGTTGGAGTCTGGTGGAACAACGCATCCCGACCCCGTTTGTCATCAACCAGAGCACACTCCGTTCACCCGGATATATCCCATCGCTCACCGGGGTTGATGGATCATTCAGTGATTTGCGCCGCTACGGCGATTTCAGGATCTATCACAACAACGGGGATCCGGAAGCTGACGACAGCGAGTTGATCATGGACTCGCGCCTGACCGGTCGCTCGGTGTGGAACTCGCAGTGGATGCTGGTCATCCCGGGCAGCGGACTCGGCGTCGATCCCGATGCCAGCCTGAAGAAACTCGCGGACAACATCAGCGACATCAAACTCTACTTCTCGACCACCTCCCACCAAGGGCAGTAACTCCAACTGTGGTTCCATCCATTCAGCCATCTTTTCCGATGAAAAACACCTTTACACTCATCCTCGCCCTGATCCTCACCGGCCTTGGTTTCCTCAGTCAGGAAGTCCGCGCCCAGGGCTTCACGGAATCCGACATTGTCTTTTACGGCGAGGTCCGAAAATCCGGTGGCGGCCAGACCGTGCTGTTGCAAAGCGGACAACTCAAAATGACCTTCGTCAACCAGAGCAACTCCGCCAACCGCGTGACTTTGGAAGCCGAATTGAGGCCCACCGGCTCAGGTTCGGTCAAGCCATGGTCCTATGCGCTCAAGGTGCCGATGGCCTATCTGCCCGCGGCCCCGCGGATCAAGGAATTCCTGTCGGTGAGAAACACCAACACGGATTTCAAAATCGAGGAAATCACCATCGATGGGGTGCCTGCCACCTTGCCGGATGGCAGCAAGGAGTTTTATGGTCTTAGTTTTGCCAGCCGCTCCGGAAGCTATCGTCTCGATCTCCTGGTCGCCGGCAGCAGTCTCGACAGCGATGGAGATGGCATGCCCGACTGGTGGGAAACCCTCTTCGGACTCAATCCTTTCCTGAACGATGCGGATGGGGACTTGGACAACGATGGATGGACCAACCTCGAGGAATTCCTCCGTGGCAGCAATCCCGCTGTGAGCAATCGCGATCCCATGTTGGTCACCGCTGAAATTCTCGTCCCGCAGTCCGGCGAGGCCGGCATTTATCCGCAGGTTCTCGACTCCGATACCGAGGATGCCGACATCCACCTCCAATTCGGAGACGCTGCCGGCAGCGGCTTTGAAATTCATCGTGATGGCGACCTTGTTGATTCTAACAGCCCGTTCTCCCTAACGGATTTCAGATCCGGCCGCCTCACCATCGCCCACAAGAATCGTTCGGTGGGTTCATTTTCCCTACCGGTCAGCTGGAGCGATGGAGGAGATGGTTTCTCCGGCACGGTTCTCGTGCGCGTGGTTTCGCCCACTCCTCGCGATGGCAGCGATGCGTCGCTCTGGTTGGATGGTCACGACCTGCCAGCCGCCGGTTCCTCGATCAGCAATTGGTCGGACCGCTCCGGAAACAACCGCCACGCCACCCAACCGCTCGCCGCCTACCGACCCAAAGTCGCCGACCAAGCGGCGGACTTCTCGCAGGTGGCCGCGTCCCACATGTTCTTCCAGGACTCCTCGCTGCCGCTGGCGGATCACACCGTTCTCGCCTCCTACAGCGCGGCGGCCTCCTCGGATGCGCCGCAGACCTTGCTTTCCACCAATCGCGGCTACCTTCAACTCGCCGCCACCACCCAGGCGATCTCCTATCCGGGCTCACCCACCTATCAGATCGATGGCACCGCCATCCATGGTTATGAAAATGCGGCCGGCTCCGCCACGACTTCCATTTTCCGCCGCCAGAGCGCCTTGTTGCAGAACATCCTCGGCCTCTCCTACGATGGGGAAAACATCGCCACCGCCGTCATCGACCCGGTTCTGCCGACGCTGGGAGCGCGCCGCTCCGCCATCGCCAACGGGGCCGCCTCGCCCGTGGACCAAATGTTCTCTGGAAAACTCCAGGAACTCCTCGTTTTCCCCAGCGCCCTGCCCGAACAAAAACTGCGCGGCGTGAACGACTACCTTCAGTCCAAATGGAACGCTGCGGTCATCTGGGATTTCAGCACCAACCTGAAAAACATCACACTCAACTCCAGCCCCGGCGCGGAACCCCGCATCATTCGCGGTGGCTTCGGTGCCGACCTTCTGTCCGGCGGCGCGGGCAATGACACCATCTCCGGCGGTGCGGGCGATGATATTCTAACAGGCGGACCCGGAGCGGATCGTTTCGTTTTCGGTGCAGTCGATCTCGGCCGCGATCAAATCACGGATTTCGCCCCCACCATGGACATTATCGACGTGTCCGCGCCCTTCTGGGGCGTGAAAGGAGACGCCCGGAATTTCATCAGCGTCCGCCTGGACGTCAATTACAGCGCCCCCGTGCCCACCCTCGACAGCACGCTCATCATCACCCGTCCGGACGGCAGCACACAGGAAATCGTTCTTCAAAACACCGTTGTCGGAGCCACCGACCTCGTCCGCTTGATCACCGAAGGCCACATCCGCATGGGCGGCTTGAGCATCCCGACCACCGTCCAGCTCTCGCTCGCATCCGGAACTCAGAACGGCACTTTGGGCGAGTCCTTGTCCCAGTCATTCACCGTCAATCTCACCCGCAGCGGCGCGGGTGTCGCCGCCGCACTCGATGTGCCGCTTGGCCTCTTCCAAGGTTCCGGCAGACGCTTTGTGATCGAGGGTGCCAGCTCGAAGGAAGGTGCCCGCACCGTGGTGAGCTTCGCTCGCGGAGAAACCACCAAAACCGTCACTGTCCGCCCCGTGCCCGACCTCGAAACATCGGGGAATTCGAGCCTCGAAGTCGCCGTCCTGCCGCAATTCAAGTATTCGGTCAGTGGGGCCTCGGTTGCCCAGACGATTTCGGACAATCCGATGGTTTGGGTGGAAATCACCCAGCCCAACGCGGTTGCAAACCCGGCCCAGCCAGCCCGTCTGGTGTTGCGCCGCAGTGGCAGCACCACCGCACCCCTGACCGTGGACCTCGAACTCGGTGGCACCGCCGTCAATGGCGTCCACATCAACCAGATCCCGGCCAGCGCCACGATCAACGCCGGCCAAAGCTCGCGTGAGATCCAGATTTCCGCCCGCGCCGCCGGTTTGAGCGAGGGTCCGAAAGTCCTCCTGGTCCGCCTCGCTTCGCGGGACCGCTACCTGCTCGGCGACCCGCACGAGGCCGTCCTCTACGCGGGAATGACCGCCGCCGAAACCAATAGCGCCGGTTTCGACCGCTGGCTCGCCTCCTCTAGCAACGGTGCCATGACCAGCCGCGCCGATCTGGAGAGACTCAATCCCGGCCGCATGGCGGAATACCTCAAAGCCTACGCCTTCGGTCTCGGCTCCGTGGATGAACTCGATACCCAGAACATTTCCCTCCGCATCGCCAATGGCAGGCCCGAGCTGACTGCTCCCGGGCAGCTCAACGCCGCCGACCTCCGCTGGGGGGTCGAGGCATCCAACAGCCTCGGCGGTTGGGGAGATGCCAGCAGCAGCTTCGTCAGGAATCCAAATTCGCAAGGTCTCAAACTCGTCGGCCCGCCCGTCGCACAAACCGGGAAAAGCCACTTCTACCGCCTCCGCATGGCCACCGATCCGGGCCAGCTCGCCAGCAGCAGCATCGCCACCACCACCGGCAGCTCCGACTATGGGATGAGCGGCAACGCCAACTGGAAGGCCGATGCCACCACTGGCGCTCTCATCAGCTCCGGCGGCACCACCGGCGAGACCAACCGCATCATTTCCAACCTCGATGGACCGGTGCAGCTCGATTTCGAAATGGAAATCCTCGGCGGAAACTGGGACGACTCTCTGGTTTTCTACATCGACGGCGTCCCGCAATCCACCACCGAAGGCTCTGCCGTGAGGGTGACCAAAATGCTGGAAACACCCGGTAAACACCTGCTCATGTGGGAGTTCACCAAAGGCACGGGCAAGGCCGTGATCCGGAATATGGCAAAATGAGGACCCGGGCTTCCATATTCTTTCTTTGGGTGTTGTTCGCGCTTTCCGCGTGCAGCCCAAAACAGAAAGAGGCGTCCAAGCCGGACGCCGCGCCGCAGGGTGATGCCACCGCGCTCGTCACGGTCGGCTCCATCTCGGTCAGCCAGGCGGATCTCGATCACTACCTCAAGGAACAACAAGGCGGACCCGGTGAGGAGGCCCGGCGTGAAGCACTCGAAGAACTCGGCAGCCGCGCGCAAATGGTCCAAGCCGCCATCGACGAGGGCCTCCACCAAGAACCCGAAGTCCGCGCCGAATTGGCCCGCGTCCTCATCAACCGGCTCAAGGAAAAACACCTTTTCCCCCAACTCAAAGCCGCTGCCGAGGCGGAAATCCCCGAAACCCGCCTGCGCGAACTCTTCGCCGCCAATCAAGCCCGCTACCAATCGAACGCAAAACGCCAGGTCGCCGTGCTCTGGCTCAATTCGAACGGCAACCCCGAGCGCGAAAAACAATACGTCGAAAAACTAAAAGCCGCCCGCGAGTGGTTTTTCCAGAATGGCGACCTCAAGGACCGCCCGGATCAAGGGTTTTCCACCCTCGGCGTCGACCACTCCGAGCATCAGGCCAGCCGCTACAACAATGGCGTCGTCGGCTGGATGGAGAGTGCCGGCGGCATGGACGCTTGGTCCAAGGCCGTGGCGGAAATCCTGTTTTCCCTGCCCGAGCCCGGCGCCGTCAGCGAGGTCATCGCAAGGCCGGAAGGCGTTTTTCTCGTCCGCTACATGGCCGACCAGCCGGCCATCCTCCGTCCTTTCGAATCCGTGGCCGATGAACTCTCCCGCGTGGAAAAACAACGTTTGCGCCAAGTGATCGAGTCGGAATACAAAAACACGATCAAAGCAAAGTGGCCACTGCACGGGCCCCAATCCAAATAGCTCCTCTCCGGCAAATCCGAAACCGATTCCATCATGAAACCGTCCCGAAAATTGCTCTCTTCCGTGATCTTCTTCAGCATGACCTCGCACTTGGTGCAGGCTGCTTCGGACATCACCATCAGCAACCAGCTCAATTCTGACATCACCGGGACCTCTCCTTTCAGGGACGTAACGAACAATGGTGGCACATCGAACCTTCAGGTCGTAACTCTCGTTGGTGCCCTCGGCACGTCAAACGTGGTGGTCACCACCAACACCGCTGCCGGTGGAGCTCCCTTCAATGGCCGCTTGGAGGTGAAGGATACAATCACCTGGGGCGCCGCCAACTCGCTTTCACTCAATGCAGACGCCAACATTGTCATCGGAGCCACCATCAACAGCATCGGCGGCGGTTCGCTCAACCTCACATCGGTCGGCGCCGTTTCCTTTGATGCCGATGTCACCCTGATCGGTGCGCCTGCCGGGCTCTCCGTCAACTCTCTCGGAGTGACTCAAACCGAATCCCGCAAGCTGTTGGTGGACGGCTTTGCAAATATCAGAATGTATTCGTGAACGTTCTTGAAGAGAAAGTTCGGCGGGTACGGATAGCTTCCAAAGATCGGTCGCTGTGCGCCAAACGAGCCCCATTTTCCGCCAGTGCCATCCTTCGACCAGATTATCTCGTTGACCATAACGAAACCAATGTTTCGAAGCAGGACAGCAAAGTCGGTCGCCAATGGGAAGGTCAGCAGGCCCTGGTCCGTATGCTGATTCACGTTGGCAGTAACGACACACATCTTCCGCCCAGGCATCAGTACTCGATAGCACTCCTCGAAGACCGGCTTCATGTTCTCTAGGAAGGCAGCATAGTTGGCGATATTGCCAAGGTTATTCTTTCCCTGACCGTAGTTTGCTTTGTCCCAGTAGGGCGGGCTTGTCACCACTAGGCCAACGCTGTTGGACTCTAGGAAAGACATGTTACGGCTGTCCCCGTGCACTGCATCCAGCGCAACGAAGTCATCGGCGTGGCCGTTACGAAGTGAAGCGCACTCCTTCCGGATGATGTTCACATAGTCCGGGTTCTGATCAACACATACAGCTCGCCGTCCCAAAGGGATGGCTGCACGCGCCGTAGTTCCCGTTCCCCCAAAGGGATCGAGCACAGTCTCTCCGTAGAAGCTGAACAGCTTCGTCAGACGGTGCGGGATTTCAGGCGGGAATACAGCAGGGTGGTCTTCGCGGCCCTTATTGGCGATAGACCACACTGTCTTCGTATAGTCGCGCCATTCTTCCTTTGTAAGCTTACTCTTCTCCTTGATATCGGCGGACACTTTTGGGCTCATTTTGTTGTTTTCCTTTTGTTTTTCTTGAACGTGACGGCCGAAGAGGCGTGCACCTTGCATCGTTTCTGTGAACAGG
>JALOTR010000071.1 GCA_025457805.1 Akkermansiaceae bacterium
TCACGCCGGCGAGGGTGACGAAGGTCACGCCGGGATGATTGGCGCGGAGGCGCAGGGCGGTGGAGAGATTCGGCACGATCAGCACGCGCTCTAACAATCGCTCGATCACTCCGGAAACGCGCTTGTCTGACTTGATGCGGTCGAGCGCCCAGGCGGTGGCACCTTCCGGCAGCGCTTCCATTTGCGTGCCAGCGGAATGCGGAACGAAGGACTCGGGAAGAATGGCGGCGACACCTAACTGTTTTTCTGTCAGACGGCCGATGATGGCTTCTGCGGCAGCTTGGTCATGCACGAGCACGGCGTGGAGATGGGTGCCAAGGGCTGCCTCGATGGCGCGGGCGCAGGTGTTGTCCGCTTCGATGAGCGAGGCGAGCGCGCCGTGGATGGTGGGCTTGAATTTCTCAGGATCGCCAAGGCCGAGCAGGACGTTCTGCGTGCCTTTTTCAAAGCCTTCGCCGCTCTCCACGAGTTGGCGCACGGCTTGGAAACGGGCGGAGCGCTGGGCGAGCACTTTGTTCGACTCGACGGCTGCGGTGCGGGCGGCATCGAGGTCGCCGCGAGTGTGGTGATAGGCGCGCTCGGCGGATTGGAAGGCTTCTTCGAGATCGGCGAGCTGGGCACCGGTGGCTTCGACGTGTTCGGCGATGCGGGTGCGTTCGGCGCGGAATTCCTCGAGTTCCAAATTGAGGCGTTGTTCCTCATCGGCGAGTTGGCGGGCACGTTCGCGGGTGCCTTCGAGCTGGGCGAGGGCACTTTCGATTTTCGCCTGCATGGTGGCGATGATCGTTTGCGTGCGGTTCGCCTCGCCACGGATTTCACGGAGGGCGGTTTCGATGCGCTCGCGTTCCTCGCGGGTGCCTTTGGTGCGGTCTTCAGCTTCGGCGAGTTGGATTTCCTTCTCGGCGATCAGGCGCGTGAGTTGTTCCAAGGACTCGTTGGCGGCGATGAAATCAAACTCTTGCTGCGCGAGTTTTTCACGGGTGGCATAGATGTCCTCGTGGTTCTGGCGAATGCGGGACTCGAGTTCGGATTTCCGCTCCTCGTTGAAAGCCATGCGGCCTTGCGCGGAGTTGAGCGCGTTTTTGTGTTCGTTGGAACGATGGCGGAGTTCGGCGAGTTCACCTTCGAAGGCACGGGCGGCGGCGCGGGCTTCGGTGACGGCTTCCTCCTTGGCGGGCAGCATGCGCTCGAGTTCGGTATCGCGCACTTCGAGGCTGCGGATCGAAGTCAGGAGTTCATCGCGCTCGGCGGTGAGTTCCACGAATTTCTTGTGGCCGAGGTGGGTGTCCAGCACGCGGGTATCGGCGGCAAGCGCTTGATAGCGGCGGGCCTTGGCGACCTGGCGGCGGAGTGAATTCATCCGGCGTTCCTGCTCGGCGAGCACGTCGGAAACGCGGAGCAGGTTGGCTTCGGTGTATTCGAGTTTGCGGAGCGCTTCCTTTTTCTCGCGCTTGAACTTGGTAATGCCGGCAGCTTCCTCGAACACCGCGCGACGTTCTTCCGGCTTGGACGAGAGGATCTGGTCGATCTGACCCTGCGCCATGATCGAGTAGGCGGTGCGGCCGATGCCGGTGTCCATGAGCATGTCATGGATGTCCTTGAGGCGGCAAAGGGTGTTGTTGATGCGGTATTCCGAGCGGCCATCGCGGAATACGCGGCGGGTGATGGAAACCTCGTTGTAATCGACTTTGAGCGACTCCTCGCAATCGGCCATCGTCAGCGTGACTTCCGCCATGCCGAGCGGTTTGCGTTTCTCGGTTCCGTTGAAAATGACGTCTGCCATTTCACCGCCGCGGAGGGCTTTGGCGGAAGTTTCACCGAGCACCCAGCGGATGGCATCGACGACGTTCGACTTGCCGCAGCCGTTCGGGCCGACGATGCCGGTCACGCCTTGGGCGAATTCAAAGACGGTCTTGTCCGCAAAGGACTTGAAGCCGTGGATTTCCAGAGTTTTGAGATACATGCAGACAGGAGGTTAAGGTTCCGCCCGAGAGGGAAGTGGGCGTTCGGAAACCTAGCCCTCGAAATGGGGTCCTGCAATGACTCTCGAAAAACCATACTGGATGTGGTGTCGAATTTCCAAAAGAAACACCAGATGTGGTGTTTTGTGAAAATAAGGAAAACTGAACCAGTTTGCAGAGGCTTACCCCGGAGGGCGCATCAGGGCAGTGCTTCGAGTTCCGCGAGGGCGGGGGAGCTGCGCATTTGGCGTTCCCAGATGAAGCGGCGGAAGAGCACTTTCACGGCGGCGGTGAGGGGGACGGCGAGCAAGGCCCCGATAAAACCACCGAGCACCAGCGACCAGAAGAGCATGGAGAAAATCACCGTGAGCGGATGCAGTCCCACCGAATCGCCGACGATCTTGGGCGCGGTCACGAGCGAGTTGATTTGTTGGACGATCAAAAAGATGGCCACCACGCAGGCCACATAACTCCACGGGCTCATGCCGAAGGGCGAAGAGACTTGTGCATGGAGATAGGCTATGATGCAGGCGGGAATGAGGCAAAGGATATTGCCGATGTAGGGGATCACCCCGAGCAGGGCCATGAAGATACCGATGAGGAAACCATAGGGCAGGCCGAAAATGGTGAGCGTGATGCCGACGAGGATGCCATCGATGGCGGCCACGAGCACTTGGCCACGGAAGAAGGAGATGAGGTAACCGTTGATTTCCTGAAGGGTATCGACGAGTTCGGTTTTGAAGCGGGAGGCTTTGAGCGGGACGTAGTCATGCCAATGGCGGCGGATGGCGGCGGAGTCCTTGAGAAAGAAAAACAGATAGACCGGCACCATGATCATGCCGAGGACCAGGCCGAGAAAGCCGAGAATCTTAGTGGAGCCGGCGGTGATCCACTCGCGGCCGGTTTTGAAAATGGCGCCTTTGTATTCAAACAGCATCCGACCCCCGCGGCTATCGGAGAAGGATTTCAAACTGCGTTCGCCTTCGCCATCAGGCTTGGCCACCGGCTCGCCGAGATCATCCACCTCGGTGAGCGCCCAGCCGATGGGGTTGCCGCTGTTGGCTTTGTCGAGCTGCCGCAACTCGCGTTCCAAAGCAGTGCCGAGCTGTTGGTTTTCATCGATCGCCTCGCCCGATGCAGGTGCGGCCTCCGAGATGGGTTTGGCCACGTGCTCGGAAAGCATGCTTTTGAGATTGCCGTGACCGCGCTTGATGCCGGGGACGACGGCTGCCACGAGGAGGGTGGCACCGATCAGGATGGCCAGATAGACCACCACCACGGACCAGACGCGGGTGAGGCCGCGTTTTTCGAGAAGCCGCACCACGGGATCGAGCACATAGGCCACGATGCCGGCCACGATGATCGGAATCAGAACCGGCTGGAGAAACCCGAAAAGCTGACCCGTGAGCCAGATCAGACCTACCAGCAGCAGGCCAAGGATGAGGATGGATACCCCGGTGGCGGCGTTCCACAGGGTCTTTTGCTGGAATTCGGTAGGGTAGCGCATGTTGAAATACGCTTGGGCTTATGACCGCCCGGCGCGCGGGTTCCAATTACAAAAGACAGGCAGATTGGAGCGGGGGAGGGGAAAGCCCTATTCCGCAGTTTGATTGGCGATGCGATCGAGCACTCCATTGACGAAACGGCGGGAGTCGGTGGTGCCGAAGCGTTTGGCGAGTTCGATGGCCTCGTTGATCGCCACCTTGGCGGGAGTCTTGGCGTGAAGGATCTCGTGAGTGGCAAGGCGCAGGATAGCGCGGTCCACGGGATCGATGCGTTCCGGAGAATAATTGTCCACCACGGCGGCGAGGGTGGCATCGATGGCTTCCTTGTGGTTTAAAACAAGGTCCACCAGCTCATCAGCGCGGCGGCGGAGTTCGGTGATTTCCGCCTTTGAATCACGGAGACGGGCGAGATCGGCCTGTTCGGGAAATTTCTCGGGCTCCTCGACCATGCGGAGCCGATCGGAGACGCGCTGCAGGCGGCGGATGGTGGCGGACACGGCTTCCAACTGGCCGCGCAGGGCAGGGAAGTCCTCGGAGTCGGACAAAAACCGGCCGCGGGCTGCGGAGAGTTCGCGGTCGATGAGATACAAATGCTGCAGCGCCGTGCTGAAGGAAGCTGCCACCGAGGCGTCGTCGTCGTCCTTGGGCAGGCGCTCCAATTTCGCGAGAGCGGTGCTCCAGCCGGATTCGAGTTCGGCGATGCGGGTAAGGGTGGATTTGAGTCCCTCCGCTTCCGGCCATGCGGCGAGAAACGCGGATGCCGTGGCCTGGCGATCGACAAACTCCGCCAAGCGTCCCTCCCGGCCTTGGGCGAGGTGGTGGACGGTGCGGAAGGTGGCGAGTTGGAGGCTGCGGCGGTCGGACTCCGTCACAAAATCCCAGAACGGATCCCGCAAGCCAGCGGGATCGGCACCTCCCTCGAGGTCGGCACAGTAGAGAAACTGCACGACCGCCTCGCGGATCTGGCGGCGGCTAGGCATGACGTTGTTTTTTGGAAATGGAGTTGCGGGGCATCGAGCGGTCGAGCTCCTGGAAGACATCGATCATGGCGGCAGCGGCGCGGGCGGCTTCGCGGCCGCGATTGAGTTGGGAGCCGATGCAGCGGGCGTAGGCTTGTTTTTCATCCTCCACCAGCAGCACTTCGTGGATCACGGGGCGCATGGATTCCACGGCGAGTTTCTGGAGCGCATCGGTCACCGAGCGGCCGACGAGGTCCGCATGTTCGGTGGAACCGCGGATGATCAGCCCGAGGGCGATCACGCAGGCTGGCGGGTCGCGGTCGAGCACGGCGGACACCATCACCGGAATTTCAAAGGCCCCCGGCACGCGGATCAGGTCCACGCGGCCTTGCGGAACCAGTTCGCCGAGCTCTTCGATGGCATTTTCCACCAAGGCATCGGTGAACTGTTCATTGTATTTGGAAGCAACGATGCAAATCCTGACTTTCGGGCCGATGATTCTGGGTTTTGGCGGCAACGCATTCGACATGGCGGGGGTATGGCGGCAGCCCGGACAAAAGTCAATCGGCGGACCTCGTGATTCGTCCTTTCTCGATTTGCCCCCCGAATTCCCCGATCCGAGCGAAAAAAATTTCCTTATGGCCGATTTTGGCCCCTGAAATTTCTTTCTTTTTCGAAAAATCGAGCCAACTTGAAATTGTTCTTCGGCAGCTTCGGCTCCCATGAACACCGATTCAGAAACGCCTGCCAAAGCGATTCGGCCTGATCTCCGGGGGGAAATCAGCCGAACATGGCAAAGCCGCCTGATGAGGAAAAAAACGCGCGTTGTGAATTCCGGGGGGAAATCCAACGCGCGCTTTTCTTTTCCGGCAGAACCTTTGTTTCCGGAAGTCGTTTTCCAGCAAATCTCAGTTTCCCGAAGAGCGTCGCGTGATGCTGATGACGGCGGCAAACTTGCGGCAGACATCCTGCAAATGCCCGTCCGCTTCGATCTGCTTGATCGTCCATGGCAGGCGGAAGCGCCAGTTCGTCCCACCGCTGGTGCCCGGGTGATTGATCCGCACGTCTAAACTGAAAAGCGAGGTCACCATCAGCACGGCATAGCGGGCATTCGAACTCATCAGAGCCTTCACCAACTTGAGGCGAATGCCCTCCGTGAAAGGTGGCCATGGACCATGATGGGAAATCGGGATGCCGGCGAATTCCGACAGGATTCTCAGCGTGTTGCTGGCCCCGTGCACCTGCCAGCCGCTTTCCTCGGTCGGGTTTTCGTGGTGGCGTTGGATCGCGTGAAAACACCCGCGCCAAATGGCGTTGAGGGGATCGTGATCGTGGGTGGAGTAGGTCGCGAAGGAGTTTTCCGGAAAACAATTCCCCGGTGTCGGGTGGCCGTGGTCGTTGCAATCCCAATGCGGAATCCGGAAACCCGCGATGTCCAGATCCGCAAGGTGCGGCCTCACGTATTCCGGCACCCAGCCGAGATCCTCGGCGATCACCTCCGCGCCATTCGCCGCCTCCATGATCGCCCGCAGCCGGACATCGCCGTCGGCGCGGTTCGCCGCCTTGTTTTCCAGCGTATCATCCGGCCTGAGAAACCAGCGCGGCAGTCGGCCGCCGGTCTTGGCCGCCGCTTCCTCGTGGGAAAGTCCGATGAATTCCTGATTCCTCTCAGGCCGCCACGGGAAGGCATAAATCCGGTAAAATCCCAGAATGTGATCGAGCCGGAACATCCGGAAAATTTCCGTCAGCCTCGCAATCCGCTTGCGCCACCAAACGAACCCGTTTGCCTCCATGTGGTCCCAGCGATAGAGCGGAATGCCCCAGTTTTGGCCCCATTGTTGGAAAAACGGATCGCTCTGGCCCATACCCTCCGGCGGCGAACCGCCACACCAGTCGAGGTGGAATTCTTCGCGGTGGAAAAACACATCACACGAGTGCCAACTGATACCGATCGGCACATCGCCCATCAATTTCACATTCACGGCATCCGCATGAGCCCGCAGAGCCCGCCATTGTTTGAAGCAAAGCCATTGCACAAATGCGAAAAACCCAAGCCGGTAATCCACCGCCGCCGCGTCGCGCACGCGGAGTTTTTCCACATGAGCCCGCGCCTTTTCCGGAGTCTGGCAAGTGGCGGGCCATTGATCCCAGGTCAGATGCTCGCCGTGATGCTCCATCAGGAAACGGAACAAACTGTAATCCTCCAGCCAATCGGCCTCCTTTTTCCGGAACTTCGCAAACTCCTGCGCCGCTTTCGGCCCGGCCTCATCGAATCGCGACCACGCCAGCTCCAGCAGGTTGCGTTTCACCCGCCGCACGACCGGGTAATCGACCCATTCCGCGTTGGCCGCCGCGCCCAATTGCTTGCGCATGCGTTCGACATCGCCCGCCAGCAGCCCGGGAATCTCGCCGGCCTCGATCGTCAGGTAAATCGGATCCAACGCAGCCGAGGAAATCGCACTGTATGGACTCTCGTCCGCGCCGTTTTCATTGATCGGCAGAAGCTGGATGAAACTCACCCCGTGGGCAGCCGCCCAATCGATCCACTCGCGCAAGGCCCGCGTGTCGCCAATCCCGAGGTCGCCCTCCCGACGGGGCGAGAAAGCGGGAACCAGCAAACCTGCCTGACGTTTTCCGGGTGGGTGCACGGGCGGGAGTCTGTCAGGCTGCGCGGTCCCGTAAATGCCGAAATCATACGGCAAGACGTATCTATCAGCGCCCTTCTTCTCCTTGAATCCACCGGCCCGACCCACCCGCACGGACACGCAAACGGACGGGTTGACTCTTTGCCCGGACCCGCTATTTTTCAGGGAACGTTGGAAAATCCCATGACCCGTCTCATCGCACCCACTGTCCTGATCGTCTCCGTTCTCTCGTCCGTGCTTCACGCTGCCGAGACTCCGGCGACGGACTTGGCACGTCTCAAAAAGGCGGCCCTCCATATCGATCAACAGGTCGCCACCTTCTATCGGGCCAAGAAACTCTCGGTCCCACAGGTCACCGATGATGCCACCTTCCTGCGCCGCGCCTTCCTCGTCGCCATCGGCCGCATTCCCACCTCGGAAGAAGCGCTCGCGTTTCTCGAAATCGACGATCCCGCCAAACGCGAAAACCTCGTCGAGTATTTGCTGAAATCGCCCGGTTTCTCCAGCCACATGTCGAACTGGGCATTCGACCTCCTGCGCATCACCGACGGGCGAGTGGGCAGTTCCGCCACCAACGAGCCCTACCGCCACTGGGTCCGCAAGGCGATGGCGGAAAACATGCCATGGAATCAATTCACCCAGAATCTCATCTCGGCTTCCGGCGATGGCTGGGACCCATCGACCGCCGCTGTCGGATATTATACCCGCGACCGCGGCATGCCGCTCGACAACCTCTCCAACACCATGCGCGTCTTCCTCGGCACCCGCATGGAATGCGCCCAGTGCCACGATGACCCCTTCGGCACCACCGAGCGCCATGATTTCTATCAACTCGCTGCTTTCACCCACGGCCAAGGCACCATCCGCCAGGAAGTGATGTCTCCGCTCTGGAATGAACTTCGCGATGACCGCCGCGCCAATGGTCCTGAGTATGGCGTCGCCCAAATCCTCTGGGATAAAATCTACGGCTTGTCCCTCGATGGCGGCGGCACCGGACGCATCCCGCTTCCCTCGGACTATCAATACCGCGATGCCGCTCCCGGCGAGATCGTCGCAGGCCGCACGCCGTTCGGAAAAACCGTCCGCATGTCGGAAAAACGCAATGACAACGACGGTCGCGAAAAGTTTGCCGAGTGGATCGTCGCCCGCACCGAAGGGCAGTTCCCTAACGTGATCGCCAACCGCATGTGGAAGCGCGTGATGGGCAAGGGACTCTATGAACCCGTCGATGAATACATCCCCGCATCCAAGACCGCCCACCCGCCGCTCACCTCGTTCCTCACGAGCCTGATGGTGGAGTTGAACTACGATCTCAAGGCCTTCCAAAACGTCCTGCTCCTCACCCGCACCTTCCAGTTCGCCACCAACCCGAACGCCTCCACCGTGGAAGGCGGCGATGATTTCCACGGCCGGAAAATCGAGCGCCTCTCCTCGGAACAAATCTGGGACTCGCTCATCACCCTCGCAGGCGGAGATCCGGATAAAAAACCGGTGCGCGCCCTCGATGATCGCATCTATCTGAACGGCCGCCCTGTCCTCGTCGGCAAGAAAACCATGCCGCAGCTTTCCAAAGAAGTCCTCGCCATCAAGACCGAGGCGGAGTTCCGCCAGTATTTTGCCAAACTCTCCAGCGAGATTCTCAACGGAACCTCTTCTTCCTCGGAAGGCAATTCGATGATGATGTCCAGTGGCGTCAAGTATGATCGCAACGCACTCGCCCGCGCCTCGGAACTTCCATCTCCCGCCCCTCGCGATCACTTCCTCTATCTCTTCGGTGCCTCGGACCGCGAGGTGGTGGATGCCGCCTCCAAGGATCCCAACGTCGGCCAGGTGCTTTCGCTCATGAACGGCTTCGTCCAGGCCCGCCTCGTCAACAACGACAAGGCCCATCTCTACAAGTGCCTCGAAGATGCCAGCACCGATCCCGAAAAAGTCCGCCGTTTGTATATCACCATCCTCAACCGCCCACCCTCCGCGGAGGAGAGGAAGTGGATGCTGGATGAACTCAAGG
>JALOTR010000072.1 GCA_025457805.1 Akkermansiaceae bacterium
ATCTCTTCCAACGCACCCACGGCCGCATCACCGCCAACAGCATCGAGCGTGGCATCGATTTCCAAACTCATTTCGACAACCCGGACGTTCCAAACGGACCGGATGTGGATGCAATCATCAACGCCGCCGGATTCCCCAGCCACTGGCTCTCCGCGCAATTCAAGGCCGCCGCCAAAACCATCGCCATCCGCGAGAAACTCAAACTCCGCCGCCAGACGATTTTCATCGAATACGGCGGCTGGGACCATCATGCGGAATTGCTCCAGAACCAGCGCGCCATGCTCCAGGTGCTCGATGGCGTTTTATATGCCTTCCAAACCGCGCTGGAAAATCTGGGGCTCTCCGATGATGTCATTACCTTCACTTGCTCGGACTTTGGCCGCACCTTGCGCTCCAATGGCCAGGGCACGGACCACGCCTGGTCCGGCAACCAGATCGTCATGGGCGGCCCCATCGCTGGCGGCTTGATCTATGGCCACTACCCCTCTCTCGCCATCGATGGCCCGGACGACATCGGCCGTGGCGGTCGCATCTTCCCACGGCTCTCCGCCGATGAATATTTCTGCGAGATGCTGCATTGGTTCGGCGTACCCGCCGGGGACATGGACCTCGTCCTGCCCAACATCCGGAATTTCCACAATCCCACCAGCAGCCCGCATCCCGTGGGATTCGTCGCCTGATGCCCATGGCGGAGAAATCCAATCTTGCAAAATGGTGGGGAACCTTGTTCCTGATGGGCTTGATCGCAACATGCATCCTATATCTTTTTGTTAGAGAAAAACCGGATCCTCCTATCACCAACGATCCTCCCACCGCAAGCCGCAGCTCCCCTCCCCCCGCCCCGGCGACTTTGCCGGGGGATGCCTTGCTTGCCGGATATGCCGATCCGTCATCACCACCCATGGACGATCTCCGCAAGATCCAGCGCGTGGCAGCGGGGTATTTCTCCGTCATCAAGGATGCCAGCCGATACCCCATCGGCGGCAATGCCGACCTCGCCGCTGCCCTGCGCGGTGAAAACGCCAACCGCGAAGCCTTCCTGAGCGCCGATCATCCGGTCTTCGCCAAAGACGGCACTCTAACAGATCGCTGGGGCAGCCCGCTCATCGTCCATCCCGAAGGTTGGAAACAACTCGAACTCCGCTCCGCCGGGCCGGATCGGATTCCCTATAACAGCGACGATCTCGTTCTCAGCCCTCAAGGCATAGAGCGCAGCAATCCGCGATGAAGCGTTGGGCTTCAGTCACGGAGCGACGATTTCGAGGCGCAGGAAACTTTTCTCGCCATTCGTCGGCACCGGCAAACTCGTCCAGCCCGCGGGATCCGCGGCGGGTGGAGTGTGGATGCGGCTGTCGAAGATGACCGTAGGCCATGCGCCGAGATCCGGGGAACTGCGGACGACCCAAGCGAGGTCGGGTTTCGATGGATCGAGACGGAAACGGAAGGCCATGGCATTGCCCACTGAAGGGACGATCATGGGAAGAAGATGGGCGATGGGCGCATCCGGACTCACACCATGGGCATAGCGGATCAAGTTGGCAACGCCGTCCCCAGCCGTGCTAGCGGTGGGGCCGGAAATGCCAGCGTTTGCGCGGTCCGCAGCATCCGGGAAATGAAGGTTTCTCCATTGATCATAGGCGCTGGGCGTTCCGGATTGGAGAACTTCGAGGGCTTTGCCCTGAGGCAAAGAAACCACCGCCCACGATAACAAATCCGCAGGCTGGGCCGCACGGTAGTTCTGCCCAAGATGAACCACAGCGCCCGCAGGATCGGCCACGAAGAGCTGAACGGTGGCCGAGGAAATAGCGGCTGTTAGATCGATGTTGTTGGGAACCAGAACGCCGCCCGCGAAGCGGTCGCCGGTTTGGCGGGTAGCTCCAAGAAAGATGCGGATGTTGTTGAGGCCGACTGGCAGGGGCGCGGCGGAATCTGTTAGAGAAAGCACCCCGTTTTCGGTGAGTCCGCCGGGACTTGTTAGAACTGCATCGAGATGAGAGGCGGATGATGAAACTGCGGTGAGCGTGGAGTTTCCGACCGATACCGTGCCTACACCGCTGATCGGTCCGCAGGAACCGGAACCCGACAAGCTGCTTCCCGCCGCAATTGAAATGGCTGCGGGATGCGTTCCGGAAATGGATAGGGTGCCCTGCTGCACAATCACGGGCGGGGCGGATGCATTGCTGATGCCGGAGAGTTCCATGCTACCGCTGCCGGTCTTGGTGATGTTGTGGCCGTTTCCTGTGATCGGTCCCGCGATGCCAAGCAGGTGGCCGCCATCGTCCACGATGAGATCGCTGGCGAGTTGGATGGGCAGGTTTTGTCCCAAATCCGCACGACTGCCG
This sequence comes from Akkermansiaceae bacterium, assembly GCA_025457805.1. GTDB lineage: Bacteria > Verrucomicrobiota > Verrucomicrobiia > Verrucomicrobiales > Akkermansiaceae > Luteolibacter. The sequence goes on from JALOTR010000072.1 coordinate 2,343, forward strand.
GATGCCGATGCCTCGATGCGGATGAGTGCTGCTTGTTCGATGCCTTGAAGCGTGAGGGAACCCGCACCGGAACCTGTCAGGCGGTTGCGGAACGGCGGAGTGGTGTTTTGAAAACGAAGACTGCCTGCAGTGATGGCGGAGTTGATATCAATATCGCGATTCGCCGGTGGTCCGGGAATGATGGCCACGGCGGATGGAGCATTCGGCACGGCCGCGTTGCTCCAATTTCCCGCGAGGTTCCAAACCGCATTGCCCGTTGGCTGAAACACGGCGAATCCCGCGTCGGCCCCCAACAGAATCGCGGAAAGCCCCGAAGATGGATTGATGGTGCCAGAGAATCCGGTTTGAGATATGCGGGTTTCGAGCAAAGCATGATTGAACGGAGAACGGACTTCCACCCGTCTCACCCCGCCAGGCAGGGCATTGGGGATCATGGTGCCCCAATGATTGGGAAGAGTGGAGGCGACGAGTTGATAGAATGGCGCAAAGCGGAGATCTACCGGCGCTCCTGTGTTCTCCACAGGTGTGGCGGCAAGCGGGCGGGAGGCTCCATCGGCATCACCATAAATCATCGCAATCCGGCGCGAGGCGGTGGTGGAAGGACCAATGAGCGCCGTGCCATCGCCCGCCAGCGAACCGAAGCGGATCGCCTGCGCCGACTGGACCGTGGTGAGGACGTGGGCGGCAGCCTGACCGCCCGCACCATCGTTGAGCAGAATGCGGAACAGCACGGAATTTCCAGGAGTGAATCGCACATTTCCCGTCGGCTCGGTGACGAACCATCCGGTAAACGAACCATCAGGAGCGGCCGTAAAGGTTGAGTGCCCGGTTCCGATGTCGGTGGCGAGGAAAGCGGGCGTTGCCGTGCTGCGAATCCAGTTTTCCGAGAGACCGGTGATGAAAATCATATTGCCCGCGCCATCACTGCTTGCTGTGTCGGTGCCAAGCACGGCACGGTTGGCAAAGCGATAGGTCGCACCCGGCGCCAGGCCATCGATGCGGGCGCGCCATGCAAAGGGCACCCGTTCGTTGTTTTCGCCAAGACCGTTCACGCCCCCTTGGATGAATTGGGGAACCGCAAGTTCTGTTAGAGAAACCGAGCGGAATGCCGAACTGGTGACTGCCGGAAGGGACGCCGCATTTGCAATGAGCTGATAGGCCCCGGTGCCGGTGATGGAGAGATTGCTGAAGGTGGCGGTGCCATTGATGGCATTGACCGTGAGGGTTCCGCCCAAGGTTCCGGATCCTGATAGAGATAGAGTGACCGGACCATTGAAGGAAACCGCAGGCAAGCCGGCGGCATCAAGCAGACGTACCTGAATCGACGGCAGCGTGGCTCCGCTCGATGTGCCGGAAGGCATGTTTCCGAAGGCGATGGATGCAGGCGGTTGTCCGCCTGGCAGGGCAATTCCAGCAAGCGTGACATCATCAAACCGATGATTGCCCGAAACACCTCCATCCGCTTGGGAAAATGTGAAGCGCACGGCAAACTGCGGATTGTTTTCCACACCCGGCCGTCCTGTGAGATCAAAGCTTCTCAACTGCGGTGCGGCATCGGCCACGGCATAACTCGCAAGCGGCGACCAGATGACGCCATCCGTCGTGGTTTCCACAACTTGCACTCCCGCGCCCTGCCCGGAGCGGCGTGTCTGCCAGGAAAGCACAAGATTTCCGAAGCCCGTTGAGGGCATGGAAAACACGACGCCCGCACCCAGCGGATTGTTGACCCGCAAATGGGCGGTGGTGAAACTTTGCGATGCGGTACTCCTGAGCACTTCGGTGAGCGTGCCCGGAGTCACCGATAGATTTGCAGCGCCGCCGACGGTCTGACTTGGCTCCAGGAAGGTGCCCGCGCTTTCAAAGTTCCATTGATGAATGCTGCTCAGCGGTTCGAACACAGCCTGAACGGATGTGGCCGCTTGAAGCGTGAGTGAAATCTCCGTGGCCACCGAATGATTCGAGGTGCTGCCATTGAGACGCCACGCGACAAATCGAAATCCGGATGCAGGCTGCGCCACCAGTTTCACCGGGATGTTATGGAAATAGGTGCCCGTCCATGGATAAGGCTGTGCCGCAAGCCCGGGAGTGCTGCCTTTGATATCGATGGTGTTGACCCGCACGTGGCCATGGGCGGTGTTCGAAACATTCACTGTGAGATTCACATCCCCACTGATGCCGAAGTGGCTGCGGATGTGGGTGCGCTGGCGAGGAGGATGAACCGTGCTCCAGCTCAGCAGCGCATCCCGCCCGGCAACGGTGAATGGACGGCTGGGATTGCTGAAGGCCACATTGTTCCAGCGGGCACTCATCTCACTCCACACCGGCTGCACTTCATTGTAGGCGGAGTTGATGATCGATTGGAACCTCGACGGCTGGAAGTGGGCGTTGAGCAGATCCGCGAAGCGGTTGATGAAATCATTCCTGAACGAGGGATTGGCCAGCAGGCTCTGGAAGACCTGGTATCCGAATGACCGGGGATGGGTGCCATTGGCCAAACCGCTGACATAATTGGGAGTGAAAAGTGAGGAATCGAAATCCTTGACGATCACCCTCCAACGGCCATCGCCAAAGCTGGCATCCTGCGGTGTCCGCGCCCGCCAGAACACATACTCGGGAGCATAATGATCGTCTCCGGCGAAGATCTTCAGAATGAGGTGATCGATGAAGGATCGCATGTCGAGCATGCCAAGCGCTTGTTGATAGTTCGCATTCACCGCCATACTGTTGGAGGTGATGAAATTGCGCATCGCCCAGAAATCATCCATGTCCGAAGGGATGCCATGATCGAGATCGAAGACACGCTGGTCGGTGCTGCCGACTTCGTAGCCATACTTGATGTTGACCAGCGTCAGGTTATCCGGATCGAGATCGTAGTGGCGCGCGAGATAGTTTTCATCCAAGCGGTCGCGCAGATAGGAAAGCCCCCAATACTCGCCATTGAAGAACTTGATGACCGGACGAAGCCGGCCGCTGACTCCGCCGTAGATCGGCTGATAGAGACGGCTGAAGGAAACCTCGTTGATGCTGGGCGAGCGCAGGATCAGGCTTTTGTGCGATGTGTTGCCGGGCACCGTGGCGTCCGGAATGGTCTCGTTGAAAAACGGATGATTGAGATCATCGCGAGGTTCGTAATCGCGGTCCGCATTCATCCGCATGCTCTTGAACGCATTCCGGCGCGAGCAATTGCCGTGAACACGGAAGCCGAGTCTCTGATCGAGCGTGAGGCTGCCATTTTCAAACAACTGGAAGGCCCCGGGCCGCTCGGACTCGACTCCCTGGCGGTTGAAATTTCCCCAATTGCAGATGCGGCCGCCGGTGGAGGTGACGTGATCCACGCCTGCCACGTAGATGCCGCTGTTGTAATCGTAAAAATCCTGTTCGTTGAAAAACAGCGAAACCAAGGGCAGCGGATAATTGAATGCCGCGCTGTTGGAAACAAAGTAAGTGGCCGCGGTGGCGGGGCTCGCGACGCCGTTCACATAGGCCCTCGCGCGCACAACAGTGGCCTTCTTGACCGGATTCACCGGCAGATAGCTCGGATTGGCGTCGCTGGTGGAGGGAATCAGTGAAATTCGGTTAGGTTGGGATGAGCGGTCGCTCACCGCAATCGGCGCCTGATAGCTCAGCGATGTGGTATTCATGCCGATGAGCGGCCCGCTGTTATAAGAACTGCGGAATTGATAACTCGTTCCCGAGAGTTTTGTGATATCCGGTTCCGAGCCATCGAGCGTGTAAACAATCACCGCCGAGGGATCCGGGTGGCTGAGGCTGAGCGAGAACGACTGCGTATGAAGTCCGGAAGCATGGGAAAATGCGACCGGCGCGGGTGGTTGGATGTAGATGGGCGAGTTGTTGGCGGCACCGGGTGTGGCGGTTTGGAGCAGCGACCACGTTTGCGGATCCGCCTGGGTGCGGCCATAGGAAATGTTGAGCGGCACAGCGACCGGAGCCACCTGATCGGCCACGCTGCCATCCGGGCGGGTCAAAACAAGAGTCTCCCCAGTGGCGGAAAGCCGGAAGTTGGTATGCGATGGCGATTGGACGGAAGGCGTCTGGACCGTCAGGTTGTATTTTGCCGCAAAGTGGCGCTCCAGTGCGGCGCGCTCCAAGGCGGAAATGCTGCGGTTGTAGAGAAGCACCTCCGCGATCTGACCGCCGAAGGTCCGCGCGTCGTCGAAGGATGAGCCCACCGGGAGGCGCTCGAAGTTGGCAAGCAGACTGGTGCCCGTGTTTCCGGCCACCTCGGCGAGGATGCTTCCGTTGCGGAACATCCGGGCCATGCCTGCCGGTTGATCCATCGATGTTCCGAGCAGTTGCCATTGGTTTTGAGTCACAGCGGCGGTCACCGTGTTATCGATGGACAGCGGCAGTCGCATACGGAGCGATCCGCCGCTGCTGGTGATTTCAAATGTAGTGCTGCCGACATTGGTGTTGTTTGCTCCGCGGTATCCTCCAAACAATCCGGACTGCACTCCTCCGGTCCAGCGCGCGACTGTTAGAAAAGTGAAATTCGACAGGTCGCTCATGCCATTGAAGGTGCCGGTGGGCAGGAAAAACTGCTGGCTGGCGGCCCGATTGAACGACATGGCGGGCAGCCCGTTAATGGCATTGGTGGTGAAGGTGGGTCGCTGCGAAACCGTGGGCTGGGTGGCGTGGTTGCCGCTGCCACTGGAATCCTGCCAAGTCGCCACCGACTGGCCTTGGCTGAAGGCTGCGGTATCGGCGCGCAACCAGGTGACGAGCCCGCTGATTTCGTTGGGCGTGGACACGGTATTCTGCTGGCCAGCACGATTCTTGGCAGATGCCCAGACGAGCAGGTGCCCGCCCGGCGCGATGCTGATGCCTGCCGGAAAGGTCCACTGGAAAGGCAGGGCCGGATCATCCGACAAACCCCAACCCGCGAGATTCACGGCGGCGGCGGTGGGATTGTGCAGCTCGATCCAGTCCTCATACATCCCGTCCTCATCCGCGATGGTGGTGGAATTTGACGACATGAATTCATTGATCCGCACATCGGCGGACAATGAAGTGATTGGGAGGGCAACCGTGACGGCACGAAGCCGTGTCACCAGCGCCCGGATACGGGAGGATTTCATCAGTGGGTTTTGACAGACGAAACTTTCCACCAATCCCCTCCCCCCCGCAAGTCCCAAGAATACGGGGGTGATTCAGAGTTTCCACATCAGAGAGAGCTTACTTTTGAATCGAAAACAGGTAAAATCACTTCTTCTTCTGAATCAGACGCCAAATGACCAAGACCACGATTGCTCCCACGGTGGCGATGAAGATGCCGCCGAGATCGAAGGACTCGATTTTTCCAAGCCCCACAAAGGTGCCGAGGAAACCACCGACCATTGCTCCGACGACGCCCAGCACGATGGTGACGAGACATCCGCCCGGGTCCTTGCCGGGCATGATGAACTTGGCAAGCGCACCGGCCACCAACCCTAACAAGATCCAACTGATAATTCCCATAAGGTCAGAATCCACCAAAGCAATTTGAAGTCAACGGGAAATCCCGAAGTCATCTTCGTCATTGCACCGCATCCGCCGCGCTTGCGGGCTTGGAGGCCTCGGTGGCGGCTTTTGCGATCAAACGATCGGCGATGGCCTTGAGGTCCTCGACCGGGATGGCGAAACTTTCCGCCCGGTTGGCGCGGGCGATGTTCATGCCGATGCAGCGGCCATCGAGATCCAGCAAGGGCCCGCCCGTGATCGAACTGTTGCCCAGGATATCATGCTGCATCACCCGAGGGAAACCACTGCGACGGCGTGAAAAGTCGCCGCTCATCATGTCATTGCGGTTGGCCATTTCCGAAAACAGATCGCCTTTCGCGCTGAGTCTTACCTCGGCCGTCATCTTCTCTTTGCCGCGCATGAAGGTGACCTTGACGATGCTGCCTGCCTTGCGGTCTTTGAGCACCTCGGCGAGGTCGGTGATCTTGCTGACCTTGCTGCCTTCCAGCTCGATGATGATATCTCCCTTGCGGAGATCCGCCTCCTTGGCGCCGCTTTTTTCATTCACTTCGGCGATTTCCAACTTCTTGGAATTCTGTGCGAGCACAATGCCCAGCGCGGCCCCACCGGCAGCGGGGATTTCGCGGATTTTCGCACTCACGATGCCAACCATCGCCCTGCGGGTGGTGCGGGTGGTGGCTCCGTTGGCGATCACCCATGTGCCTTGGGGAACCTCGCTGGTCGGCGCATACACCACCGGCACGAGATCCTTGGCCTCCACTTTCAAAAGCGCCACATCCCAGGTGGGGTCCACCACGAGAAGCTTCACATCCTCATATCTCGTGCGGTCGATCACGACCAAGGGTTTTCCCAATTCCTCATACTCGCTCGCCTTGGTGAGGATATAACCATCGGCGGAAATCACCACGCCGTAGCCCGCTTCATCGCGGCCATTCATGATGACGGCGCTCGATGTCTGGAGGACGGAACGCGGCCCCTCGAAGGCAGCGACCACGGCGCGACCGGTCATGCGATAGTCCGACTCCAGGCTTTGTTGGGCCTGGGAGTGATGCGGAAACGAGGCAGCCACTGCAATGAGTGCTGCGGAGAAGATGGAGCGAGAATCAGCGTTCACCGAGATTGAGAGTTATGGTTTCCTTTTTGCCACCGCGTTCGATTTCCAGAACGACTTCATCCCCTGAGGACATTTCCTTGAGCAGGGCCTGCATGTCCTCGCGTTTGGAAAGCGCGGTTTCGTT